>JAPYUD010000091.1:0-9960 GCA_029936215.1 Pirellulaceae bacterium
CCTTGCCAACCAGTCCCGGCCACATCGCGTTGTGCAGTTTTGGGTAATTGTTACTCATCGAGACCTCTCCTCGTAAAAAGCACCCGGCCAACGGATCTGCTCCACTGGCCACTATTAATTCCTGTAATCCCCCACCTGGGGAAGATTGTCAAAGGTGTCCGGACCAAAGTATCGCAGGCCGACAAGTGGTTCACTTCCCGTGTTTTCGACTTCGACGCCTGCCGACGCTGCCTCGTGGCTGATAAAGACCTCGTCCTCGGTCTGCTGACCAAAGCGAATCAAGGCAGGTGTCTGTAAGGCGAGCGATCCAATCCGCCCTTTCCCCTGGGTCGTGATCCAGCTGCTGGCACCGGGATCCTGGATCGTACAGCTGGCGCCGGGTTCAATCGTCAGTTCCCTGGCACTGAACAGCTGCTGGCCATTAACCAGTCCGTAAACAATCCAGCGATCGGTGTAACCCTCTCCACTGCGGGACGGATCGACGATCGGCTCAAGGTAATTATTGTCCTTGAAATCAGGATCGATATTCTTTTCCCAGTCCAGCTGGTCAACGATGAAATCCAGGTCCTGGTGCTTCTCCTCGGGCATGTCCTTGACCAGCAGTGACCAGGGGACCTCGCGCCCCTCGACCAGGGACTGGTACATCCCGAAGACGTCACTCCCCCACTGGGGTTCATAGGTGCAAAGGGATCCAGGTGCATGCAGGACTCCCGGCGGAATCAACCAGCCAGTGCCTCGCTTGAGGCGGTAGGCCTTGGAAAGATCGAGGATCCCGTTATCTCCCTTGTTCCAGTCTTCAAGGCACTTGCGGATCTGGCTCTTGGTCGTCCCCGGTTCGAGGCCCATGAAGGTGTAGCAAAAATTGTTGTCGACGTTGTTGTACTGTGGCGGGAAGTAATAGCTTTCCGGCTTCCCCTCCTGCCCCACCAGCGCGGCATCCTCGAATCCCTGGTGCATGTGGTGGGGGATGGGACCCATGTTGTCGAAGAACTTGGAGTAGATTGGCCAGCGGTTGTATTTTTCCCAGATCGCCGTCCCGATCAGCCTGGCCCCGGCTTCCGCCACGGCATCACGAAGGGTAAAGAGTTCTCCCTCGAAGCTCACGAAGCTGAGTCCCTCGTGCCAGACACGGCCCTCGTTGGCTGCCTCGGTGGTACTGCCAAACCAGCGTTCGTCGATACCTCCCCGTTCTGCACCGTAAGCATACAGGTCATCGGTATGTAATTTCAGCCGACGCCCGGGGTGCAGGAAGCTGCGAGGTACCCAGGTGGGTGTAAGTCGCAGAAGCCCGTCGCCGGCCTCCATCGCCCGGTCCAGGATTGCTGCCACGTTATCCGTTGAGACAATGTTTTCCGCGGTCATCTGGTTTTCTCGTGACTAAAGCGATTAAGAAGGAATACCTCCGCGATATGAGATGGGAGGTGTGTCAAGGGAGTGTGTTTTAAGCAGTTTAAAGGGAGGTCGCAAGCAGGTGAGTGTAGATTTCAAGCGCGTCCGGGGCAGTGGAAAAGCGGTCTGAAAAACCGTACATTTGGCAGTGTTCAGGGGCCCGCCGAAAGGCGCCTTTTCTCTCACAGGAGCACGGCAGGATGAGCCAGCAATCGTGGATCTTGACGGATGTGGAAAGCGGTACCTATCTCGAGCAGTTGGAACTGACGAGGCGAGAGCTCAAGCGAGCTCCCCGTGGCTTCGAGGTCTCCAAGCAGACATTGCGAGGGGGGCTGCAGGATGGAGTTGATCTGTTGACAGTCAACAACGGCAGGGTCACGGTAAAAATCCTGCCGACGCGGGGCATGAGTATCTGGCGGGCGGCTATCGACGGTGACACGATTGGCTGGGGATCCCCGGTGCGAGGCCCTGTCCATCCCAAGTTCGTGGACCTTGGAGAACCGAGCGGGCTTGGTTGGCTCGATGGTTTCGATGAACTGATGGTCCGCTGTGGCCTGGAGAGTAACGGGGCTCCGGAGTTTGATGAGAATGGAACGCTCCTCTACACGCTGCATGGACGAATCGGGAACAAGCCGGCACAGCATGTCTCTGTTCACATCGACGAGGAGGAGGAGTTGATCACGGTTCGTGGCGTGGTCGAGGAAACCCGTTTCCATTTCCTCAAGGTGCGGCTTGTGACGGAGCTGAGGACACGTTTTGGCGAGAGCGCTTTCCATATCCATGACCGGGTGGAGAATATCTCGGCCGGCCCCGCTGCCATACAGATGCTCTACCACACTAATTTTGGCCAGCCGCTGCTAGATGCCGGTGCCCAGGTGGTTGCCCCGCTCCAGACCGTGGTGCCACGCAACGATCATGCTGCCGGGGGAATCGCAACATGGAACAGTTATCCGGCTACCGAGGCAGGTTATGAGGAACAGGTTTATTTCCTCGAGCTGCTCGCGGATGCTGACGGGGCAACCAGGATGATGCTCAAGAATGCCCACGGGACGCGGGGTGTGAGCTTGCAGTACAACATTTCCACGCTCCCCTGTTTCACCGTCTGGAAAAATACCACTGCCAGCGAGGATGGATGTGTCACCGGGCTGGAGCCAGGTACCAATTATCCCAACCCACGGACTTTCGAGGGCGAGCAGGGACGGGTTGCAGAGCTGGCGGCCGGCGGTCACGTGGACTTCGAGTTTGGCATGGCTTTCCAGCAGTCGGCCGAGGAAGTCCAGTCAGTGGAGCAGGTGATCCAGGGCCTGCAAGGTAACCACGAGCCGAAGATTTTTGATTCTCCGCAACCGGGGTGGTGTGAAGATGCCTAGCGTGAGTGGCCATTAACCGCTGATCTCTCGCAGGCAGTTGCCCCTGGCTTACTGGGCACTGCGACCCTTGAGATGATAGATCGCCAGGTGCTTGCCGTCGGGTCCCTTGTATTCACGAACCGTGAATATCCCCTCCACCGTGATTGGCCGGACGGTAAAGGATGTCGACTTGCCACTATCCATATCGACCACGATGCAGTCGTACAGTGCAGCACCTGGTCCAAAGCAGCACTCCATGTTGTCCCGCACCAGGACGAAACGGGTGATCCCCTTCTGCTGGAAGCTGGGAAGGAGGTATCCCCGGATCTTGATCAGCTGCCCATCAAGGTTCTGGATCTCCTTGGTCAGCAGGGAACGTTTGAAGGGCGCCTTCTTCTTCATCTCGAACTTGACGTCGTCAAAAGAGATTGCCTTGAGCCGCGTCTTGGAGGGAGCCTGAGCCGGAATGGGAGAGCTGGCAGATATTACAAGCACTGCCAGCAGGCAGAAGCAGGAAAGCAGGAATCCGGGAGGGCGAAAGTGAGCCACGAAACAGTTCCTTTCGGTTAGCAGCTATTTTACTCCCACAGCGTGCAGCTTGTAATAGCCACCCTGCATTTGCTTCCCGTCCTTGAGAGTTCCCACTGTCACATGCTGCATGTCAGTAAGTGAAAAATCACCCCAGAGCTTTCTCTTCTTGACACTGTATTTTACCCGCAGGGGATCCTCCAGGGTCACCTCGATCATGTCCGTCAGCTTGGGCTGTCCACCAAAGCAACAGGTTTTCATGTCCGGGACAAGCACGAAGCTGTTCACCTCCCCAAAAGTGGAGACCCCGGGATGGACATATCCCTTGATGAAGATTGGAGCATTTCCCTTGTCCTTGACAAGCTCGAAAGCAAATTCCGGTATCGGTTCACGGGACTGCGTTGTTGGTGGTTGCAACTGGAAAAAAGCGACACGACCAAAACCATCGGGGACCTCGGTCATGTACTCGTAAGTGTGCAGGCCGGCACCGCCAAAAAATCCCAGGCAGCAGAGGAAAAGAGCGATCCGGGTAATTCCATTGCCGGTAAGTTCTTCCGGGTAGCGGGTGAGGTTGCGGCGGGCGACGATTCCAAAAACAAGTCCCAGCAGGGCAAAGGCCAGCGCCATCTTGAACCAGAAGCCAAAAAGGCCCAGCACCGCGAGGATCATGGCAACCACGGCGGCCCCGCTGATCGCACGGTAGGAATCCTCGAATCGTTCCTTTTCAGCCGACCTGGAGGGATCTTCCGAACTGGAAGATCCAGAGACGGGTGCCGGCTGGGAATCGTTCGAGGGCATGGTGAGGGTGCCTGTACAAAGCTGACGGGTCCGCGGTGATTCAATCACCCAGGGAAAATATCGGCAGCTGAAACAGCATGCCTTGATTCGTTACATCGTGATATCGCTCGATGAGGGGCGATGATCATTCATGGTGGCTTGGGCCAATCAGGACCATCCACTGCATCAGCAGTAATCCTGCAGCGACTAACCACGGTACGATGAAAGCGCGGGAAGAGTTCAGGGGGATCTGCAACGTCGGTTGCCTGGCGGCCTGTTCCCCAGTCTCCGGTTTTGACAGAAATACAACCCGTCCACCATCATCGGCGGGGAGTTTTGTCTGGGGCCTGGTCGTTACAAAAAACTCGGAAGGATTTGACTTGCCCGACGAGGTCTTGGGCGAAGTCGCTGGCTTCTTGCCTGGAGTTCCTCCGGCAGGTCCGAACGGGAAAAACGTGTTCGCTCGTTTCACCGCCGCCGGGTCGACTTTTTCCAGTTCCTTGATCCGCTCCTTGGCCAGGGGCAGGGGGCACTGTCGGAGGTAATTGATGACAGGGACACGTACCCAGCTGGTTTTCTCGTCGGCGTCCTTGAAGAGTTTTGTCAGTCGATCAACCTGGCTCCAGTCTTCCCAGCGAGCCAGATCCGGGATTACCAGGTCTGCAAGCTGGGGACGTTCCAGCATGTGCCGCATCGCCTTGAGGATCCGGTCTCGCGGAATAATATCGGTCTCGGTCCCATGGAAACGGAGTGCCATGATCGCAGCGTAGGTGTCTGCGTATTCGGATTTCTTGTTCTTGATAAAGAGGTTCTCGACCAGCGGCATACCATCGGGGCCCTTCAGCGTCAGGTAACAGGCGATAAGGGCATCGAGGCCGGCCCGCATCCGCCGGTCTTTGGACTTCATCATTGTTTCGAGCATTGGCAAGTCGTTGCTCGTACCGCAGACACCGAGCAGGGTCAGGTAGAGACGCCGCCGACTGGCAGGAATGTCCGGGTCACGGATCCAGCTGGTAATCTTGCCATGGTCCATTTGTGCCTTGAGTGACTTGACCACGGTATAGGGAGCATTGGCGAATTCATCGTACGCGTCCGCGGCCAGCATCTCGTCATTGTCCTCCAGGTAATTCTGGAAGAAGGTAAGTCTCTCGGTGGGGTTCCGGGGCAATGAGATAATACGCTTGATGTAACCCTGGGCCCGCTCGGATAACTGCAGCGGTGTGGACCACATCACCTGGGGAGGGTCGACACCCATCACCAGGAAGGTTGAACCGATCTTGCCCTCACCAAAGTAAATCGTTTCGATCAGCTTTGTGCTCTTGAGATGCTCGGCACCCTTGATAATCTCCGAAACCTCAAAGGTTGCCTTGGGGACTTCATCTGCAACTCGGGCCTTGTTCCCGGGTTTGAGCGGCGGAGGCAATTTTACCAGGCGGGCATAGACGACCGTGTCCATCGAGGAGATCTCCTCGTTGAACGTTTGCGTTACCGCTGCGCAGAAGGGGCACCCGTTGGCAATTGTCGACGGCATCGCCGCCAGGCAAACCAGAACAGCAACTGCCAGGGAGATGGTTTTTCGTACGATATTCACGATCTGCAGGTGTCCGATCCCAGGGGATAGAATAACTCTAACGCCCCATTGTTATCGACAAGTTACAGGGTGGCCAGTCAGCAATTAGCTCTTTTTCCAAACCCGTAACAGCTAATTTAAACGATTGAATTTGGGGAATGCAACGGAGATCTTGTGAATGACTGTATTCGACATGGAAAAAAGCTATTTTCCCAGCGATTGGGAGACATCAGTACGGTAGGCGGCAATCGCCGGAATCAGTCCAACCGCAATCGCCAGGATCGCCAGCAGGGGGACAAGCAGCAATTCTGGCGAAATTGGGAGGTAAGGTGGCAACGCCGGGGCCAGGTCAAAGAACCCTACCGCCACTCCCGTCTTTGCTTCCACGATCGGGCTGGCACATGCCACCAGGCCATGGCCCAGGGTCCAGCCGATCAGTCCGCCGCTGATCGAGAGAATTAATGACTCAAACAGGATGATCCAGAGGACCGTGGAACGCTCGGCACCGAGTGCCCGCAGCACCGCGATCTCGTGACGCCGGTCACTCATCGAGTTATAGATGCTGACCAGGATTCCCACGCCGGAGACGACACAGATCATCAACGTGATGACTACCAGCAATCCCAGCACGGGGCCAATAAAGGTCCCGAAGAACTTGCTGATTTCACGAATGGGGTAGACTGCCTGGGCGACAGGTCCCTCGTTGATCTGGTTTGGCAGACCGACGGAAAATATGGGGTCGACTTGAAGCAGCACGGCAGTCACCTCTCGCTGCTCAATCGGAAGCGGTGTGATCGTGTCAAATGCCTCCTCATGATCGTCTCCGGCGTCCTCCTCCGCGTCTTCCTCACTTTCCGTTTCCTCAACCGGCTTGGCATGGTCTGCCATCAGGTAGAAACCCTCCATGTTCACAAACACGGCCCTGTCATTTGGAGTGCCGGTGGAATCCAGGATGCCCACGACGGTAAAGGGCTGGTTGTGTGCGTGTCCATCGACGGCACCGTGTCTCGGGTTGATCTTGTCCCCGACGTGGAGATTGGTTTGCCTGGCAACCACCGAGCCCACGACCGCCTCAAAAAAACCATGTTCTTTCGAGTGTGTCTTGAAATTACGTCCCGAGGAAAACTCGTACTGGCGATCGGCCGAGGGGCCGTACTTCATCGTGCCAAACATGTCAGGAGTGGTACCGACGACCCGGAACGACTCGTAGTAGTCACCCAGCAGCAGGGGAATTGCCAGGAAGGTGAACGGTCCGGCAAATTGACCGACACGTTTTCCCGGCAGTGACTGCTCGGCATCCAGCCTGACCGCGGTCGTTGCCAGTTGCGTGACGAGTCCGGCTGTTCCACTGGAAAGGCTGGTCCCCATGGCCTGTTGCATGCCGCGCGTGAGCTCCCAGTGAATATCGTGCGCGTGCTGCTGGAGGGAATGCTCGAAGTCGGCCTCGCGCTGGTCCTGTGGGGCGAACTCCAGGTAATAGTCATAGGGGATATTCTCGATCGGTTCGTCGAGATAATAAACCGAGTTAAGAGTGAGCTGTAACTTGCCCCCCTTGGGTCCCACCAGGATGTTGTAACCGAGGTACTGGCCTACCTTGAAGGACTCGTTGACGACCCCGTGAATGGCAATCACTGCGACCATCAGTGTCACGCCCAGCGCCATGGAGAAACAGGTCAATACCGAGGCCAGGCCCCGCTGCCTGATACTGCGTGCGGCAATGGAAAACAGGTTCATGGTGTGTTGTCAGGAAAACGTTGTTTAAAGATCATCCGCTGTAGTTGCTGCTGTACTGGTTTGCGTTGCCAGTTCGTTTATTTCCTCCAGGTGCACAACCCGGTCAAACTGGTCTGCGACTTCCATCGCGTGGGTGACCAGGACCAGTGAGATCTGTTCTTCCTCCGCTGTTTCCCGGATCAGGTCAATGATGTTCTGCTGGTTTGCCGTATCGATGTTGGCGGTTGGCTCATCGGCCAGCAGCAGTCGCGGCTTGTTGGCAAGTGCCCGGGCGACTGCCACCCGCTGCTGTTCTCCCACCGACATGGCTGTTGGCTTGTGCTGCATTCGATCGCCGAGCCCGACGCGGTCAAGCAACTGGCTGGCACGTCCACTCTCCACCGGCTTGCGGGAAAAAGTCATCCCCAGAAGCACGTTTTCCAGGGCCGTGAATGCCGGCAGCAGGTTGAAAGTCTGGAAGACGTATCCCATCCAGGTCGCCCGAAAACGATCGCTGGCGGCTTCAGAAAGCCCTTCAATCGACCTGCCCTCGAAGAGGATTTGTCCAGAGTCAGGCCGGGTGATCCCGGCGATCACGTGCAGAAGCGTTGTCTTGCCGCCACCACTTCTGCCAACCAGTACCACCTGTTCTCCCGCGGCAACGTCGAAGCGGGGAATGGAAAGGATCGGAAGAGCATCCCCGTTAGGCTGCTGGTACGATTTCTTGATATCGACAAGTTCAAGCATTTCTAAAAAACTCGCTGGCGCATGTTCCCGCTTCCGGCAGTTTCATCAACTCTAATAGGTATTCGTGAGTCGTCCCACCCCGGTTCATTCACCGCGGGGTTCCACTATCGTTGTCGTCGAATGGCACGCTGGACGTCCCGTTCCATCTGCGCCCTTTTTATTTTTTCACGTTTGTCGTGAAGCTGGCGGCCCTTGCAGAGTCCCAGCTGAACCTTGACCAGTCCCCGGGCGTTGAAATAGATTTTCAACGGCACCAGGGTAAGTCCTTTTTCATGGGCCTGGTTAGCGAACTTGCGTATCTCGCTCCGGTGCAGCAGCAGCTTCCGAGGACGTCGTGGTTCGTGGTTCCACTGGCTTGCCTGCGTGTATTCGGGGATATCACATCCAACCAGCCAGACCTCGCCGTCACCGACCCGGCCATAGGCTTCCTCCAGTGAGATCTTGCCATCCCGCAGGCTCTTGACCTCGCTCCCGACCAGCTGGACACCGCATTCGAGCGTCTCCAGCACTTTGAACCGATGACGTGCCTTGCGGTTCTGGGAGATCGTGCGCTGGTTTGGCGTCTGCTTGGGATCTTTTTTCTTTTTCTTGCCAGCCATCCGTTGATCTCATGGCGCCGTGTTCCGCGGTTGAATTCTCCCACTATACCCTAATCATGGTCCCCTGATGATCTCACCTAGCCAGTCAGGAAAGGGCTTGCTAGAGTGATCACTCGCTTGCCCCGGATTGCTTTCCATGGACCTTCATGACGAACCTGTCCTGACCCGGCCGACCGAGACCACGGTCGCTTTTCACTTGCTGGGCACGCCTGGTTACCGTGCCTGCCGGGAGCTGGAGCGAGAGCTTGCCGAGCAGGCATCCCTACTTGGCAGGGCAACGATCCTGCTCTGTGAACATGCCCCGCTGATCACGGTCGGGCGACAGGGATCCTGGGGGGATATCGGCTTGACGGTCGCTGAGCTGCAGCGCCGGAACCTGGCCGTTCAGTGGGTCAGTCGGGGAGGAGGGTCGGTGCTCCATGGTCCTGGCCAGCTTGCAGTCTACCCGGTGGTGCCACTTGACTGGTTTGGCTGGAGCGAGGAGGAACTGGAAAGCCGGTTGCTGAAAGGAATTGCCACGGCCCTTGAGCAGATGGGTTTTCCCTGCCAGGCATCTCCCGGGCACCACGGTATCTGGGGCCGTAGCGGTCAGCTGGTTGCCAGTGGCGTGGACAGCCTGGAGCGGGCGAGCCGTTTTGGGGCCTACCTGAACGTTCATCCCAGGATGAAGGATGGCCGTTACCTTGAAACAACTCGGCGGCCCCCACCAGGCGCTCGATCTGGAGCAATGAGTTGCCTGCTGGCTGAACAGCAGCGTCCTGTTAAAATGTCAACGATTCGTTCCGTGGTCATCGAGCATCTTGCCCGGCAGCTTGGATCGGACGACTATCACCTTTACACCGGTCATCCACACCTTGGAACCTGATGACGATTGAACTGCCGATTCTTGACGCACCCCGATCCTCCCGGCGGCTGCCGGACTGGCTGCGGCGGGAATTACCGCGTGGAAATGAGGATCATTTCACCGCCCGCCTGCTGGAAGAACTTGGCCTGGAAACCGTCTGTGATAATGCTCGCTGTCCGAACCGGATGGAATGTTACTCCCAGCGGACAGCAACTTTCATGATCCTTGGGAGTACCTGCACGCGGCCCTGTGGGTTCTGTAGCGTGGATCGTGGTCATCCCCAGCCACCGGCTGCGGATGAACCCACCCGCCTGGCCGAGGCGGTTGTTCGACTGGGACTGAAGCATGTGGTTATTACCTCCGTGACACGGGATGACTTGCCCGACGGAGGTGCCGAGCATTTTTACAAGTGTGTCCAGGCAGTCCGGCAACGAACCGATGCGG
>JAPYUD010000616.1:0-1960 GCA_029936215.1 Pirellulaceae bacterium
CTGCATGGCGGGGGGCTGCACTGGATCGTACTCACGGCAGCTGCTGGGGGAATTCTCCTGCCCCTGGCCCGCAGCATCCAGCCTCGGTTGGCAGCGGGCACTCTGGTGGTGAGCCTGGTTGGCTTAGTCTGCCTGCTGCTGGGCAAGGGGCCGGATCATGATCTCTCTGCCTGGTACACCATCGTTCCACGTGTGGGGCATGGCCTGGCTGCCCTGGCATCCGTTATGGTGATGGTCGAAAAAAGGTGACAAGTCAGATGCAAGTGATCATTATCGGTGCCGGACGTGGAAGCAGGCTGATGCCGACCACGGCCGATACGCCCAAGTGTTTTGCCGAGGTGGGGGGGCGGCGTCTGCTGGACTGGACCCTGCATGCACTTGGCGAGAATCCGGCCCGGCCCCTGGGTCCGGAGAATATCTGCTTTGTGGGTGGCTACCAGATCGAGAAGGTCCAGCGGGACTATCCCGGGTTCACCTTCCGCAATAACGACAACTGGCAGAACAACAATATCCTGGGATCGCTGTTCTATGCCGAGGATGTCATGCAGGAGGGTTTCCTTTGTGCCTACTCCGATATTCTCTTTACGCCCCCGGTGGTGGCCGGGTTGATCGAGAGTACCGCCGACATTGCCCTGGGAGTGGATACCTGCTGGCTGGAACGCTATGCCGAGCGGACGGAGCATCCGCCTGATGATGCGGAAAAGGTCACGGTGGAAAATGGCACGCTGACGGGTATCAGTCGCGAGATTCCCCAGCAGGATGCTCATGGCGAGTTTATCGGGGTGGCCCGCTTTTCCCCGGCCGGGGCAGCGCTGTTGAAGGAACACTATCACCGCTGCCAGGAGCAGTTCTCCGGGCAGCCGTGGGGAGCGGCGGCCCTGTTTGAAAAAGCCTACCTGATCCAGCTGCTTGAAGAGATGATCCAGCAGGGAGTCGCCATGACCCATGTCGATACGGCAGGTGGGTATATCGAGATCGATACCCAGCAGGATTTCCAGTATGCCCACGAGCAGTGGAGAGAGAACCACCTCAAGAGGTAAAGCATGAACTCGCTCCCCCTTTTCCCTACCTCGATTATTGGTTCCATGCCTCGCCCGGCCCATGTCCTGGAGCTGATCGCCGGGGAGGCGGACCGCACCGATGCCGATTACCGGGCACACATGGAGGCGGCAATTCGGGACGTGGTTGCGATGCAGGAAGAGGCTGGCCTGGATGTTGTTTCCGATGGGGAATGGTGGCGCAAGTCCTATATCGGGGTGATCGCGGAACTGGCCAATGGTTTCGAGTTAAGCCAGAACCCGGCCGATGGCCGCCCCTGGACGATCGTGGTTGATCGGCTCAGTCCCAGGCAACCTGGTTTCATTGCAAGCGAGGTTGAGTATCTCAAGACCCTGACCGGACGGGCCATCAAGGCGACGTTGCCAGCCCCGGCACTCCTGGGTGAGCGGATGTGGGACAGGGAAAAATCCTCGGCTGCTTACCCGACGCGGGAAGACTTCGTGCGGGACTGTGTTCCGGTGCTTCGCCGTGAAGTCGAGCTGCTGCAGCAGTCCGGTGCGTCGATCATCCAGGTCGATGATCCGCATCTCTGCCTGTTCGTGGATGAGCAGGTGCGGGCCGGTTATGAGAACCCGGACCAGGCAGCAGATTTCTCGGTGGATATGAATAACCAGTTAATCGACGGGATCGAGGGTGTCACCATGGCCGTGCATCTCTGCCGCCGCGCCGGGGCCCGGGCACGTGGCGAGGCAGATCACGCGGGAGGATTCGAGAAGATCATGCCCCAGCTGGGACGGCTCAGGGCAGGCCACATCACGCTCGAGTTCACCACGCCTGGCGCTGGCGAGATGTCCGTTTTGAAACAGCTTCCCGAGGATGTCGAGGTTGGCCTGGGGTGTGTCAGTTGCCTGCCGGGGCAGATTGATTCGGTCGCCACGATTGTCGAGCGGGTGGAGGCGGC
>JAPYUD010000617.1:0-1959 GCA_029936215.1 Pirellulaceae bacterium
GTTGACCCCTCAGCGACCAAGAAGCGCAAGGACGAATCCGGCCCGATTATCATCCAGTTAATCATCCAGGTGGCCGAATAGCTCGAACCTGGCAGCTGTCGACAACTTTTCCCCAGCCCTGGCCGGGGGTCTCTGTTGACGCACCTTCTTTCTACCAAGGGAGTTCCGTCATCTGCGCGGTTCCGTGCTAGCGGTTCCCGGCAGGCCCGATAGGTTAATGGCCCTGTGTTTCGGAATCAGTTGTTTTCCACTGGATTGGATGGTAGCCAGCCATGGACGAAACGGGCGACATTGACATTAACCAGCCACGGCTGGGCGGGTTTGAAATTGACGAGCCCCTCCTCGAGGAGCCAGCTGTTGATCGATTCACAGAAATCGACAAAGCAGATCAGCCGGCAGATCCTGGATCCCGGCAAGGTAATTCTCAACAGCTGGACCTGCTCTCGGATCCATACATTGGCCGCTGGGAAAGACTTGTCAGTTCCACTAACTGGGAAAAAGGACGAATCATTCTTGAATGGCGAGAGGCCCTGGTAAGCGGGGACGCGCCGGTCAGCGAGTATTCAGATGAAGCATGGTCACGCCGTGTTGGCACCGTTACCGGCCAGCACGCTGGCCGGCTTCGCCGTATTTACCAGCGATTTGGAACGATCCAGTTGACCTTTGATGGCCTTTGCTGGAGTCACTTCCAGGCTGCCATCGACTGGGACGATGCCGAAATGTGGCTTGAGGGAGCCCTTCAAAGCAACTGGTCCGTCTCCGAGATGAGACAGCATCGCTGGGAAACACTTGGTGGCCGCCTTACCGACAGGCCACGCGATGAGGACATCGTCATTGCAGAGCTCGACGAGGACTGCGATCCTGCCCGCAGTGAACTCGTTGATCCAATCGATCCAACTATCACCCCTGTCTATGATCATGCATTGTCAGGACCCGTTCACGAGGGCCCGGACTTTGGAGAAGAAGATGTTCCATCGAGACAGGAAAGTCCGGCACTTGTTGCAGCTCACGAGGTGGATGCCCCAACGGGGGAACCGGTCACCCTGGTAAGCCCATTTCGCAACGTGGAGAATCTCCCCGGCGACCTGGGCCAGGCCGTGGAAGCTTTCAAGCTCGCCATCTTGCGGCACAAGGCCGCTGGCTGGCAGGAGACTTCATGCGATTCGGTGCTGACGAGCCTGGAGGCACTCAAGCAGCTGGCCCAGGCACCATCGGATGACCAGGGGCAAGGATGACATCGCCCCTGGCGACTTTCTCCACCCCCTTTCTGACGCACCTGTTTCTGGGTTAAAACGGATCTGTCGAGAAGTGTTTCCTGGCAATTATGTCACGCGTGGCATTCACATCGAGTGCAATTGAGGTTTCTCATGCGGCAGCTTTGTAACCTTGATGGTGAAATCCAGGCCCAGCAGTTTTCTGCATACCTGTTCACCCTCGGCATCGCAGCCGCTGTCGATGCTGAGCAATCCACAGGTGATCCAGCAAGCACAAAATGGGTCATCTGGATTCTCGAGGAAGATGAGCTACCCAGGGCTCGGGAACAACTTGCCCTGTTCCTGGAAAATCCTGACGACCCTCGTTATGCAGAGGCAGTTCGGCAGGCAAGCCGCCTGCTCAGGGAAGAAGCGGAGCAGAGGGAGCAGGTCAAAAAACAACATGTTGACATGCAGGGCAAGTGGCGCAACCAGTCATCCAACGGCAGGCGGCCACTGACAATAACCCTGCTGCTGATCTGTATCGCGGTCTTTATTTTCTCGGGCTCCGGCGAGGACAGGAAGGGTACCGCCATGCGAGCTCTCCAGTTTATCGACCACCCCGCTGCCCTTGAGCGGGCGAACAGCCGGGTCAGGGCGGCAATCCAGTCAGGAGACCAGAAGCTTGTCATCCAGGAAACACAGGAACTTGAAAACGTCGTTCGTGGCGAACCGACCGACCGTTACCACGACCTCAAGCAGGGGC
>JAPYUD010000618.1:0-1959 GCA_029936215.1 Pirellulaceae bacterium
CATCTAGGTCCCCCAGGAGGGGATACCGGTCAACTCCCTGGCGGGCAGCAAATAGAGAAAGTAGCCTTGCCCGCCATTGTCAGTCCAAGATCTACGCGCATAATGCAATATCGCAATTCATGATGCCACGCCGTTCCGGCTTGCCCAGAACCGGGTAGGAGAATTACCAAGGATGACACCCGAGAGTATTCGCCAGGTGGTTGTCGATATCCTGGCCGTGATCAATCCAGACAACACGGACAGGCTTGCCAACATCGATGACGAGCAACCGTTTCGAGAACAGCTGGATCTGGACAGTATGGATTTTCTCGACATCGTGCTTGAACTGCGGAAACGTTTTCGTATCCAGGTTCCCGACGATGATTACGGTGAACTGGTCACGATGGCGTCGACCGTAGCCTACCTGCAACCGTTGATGCAGGACATTCAAGTGGGGTAACCGGTGCATGACGCGATCATCATCGGGGCGGGGATGTCTGGTCTGGCAGCCGGTATTCGAGCTGCATATTTCGAGAAACGAGTCTGTATTCTCGAACGGCATTACACCATTGGTGGGCTGAATTCCTTCTACCGACTGCGGGGGCGGGACTACGATGTTGGCCTGCATGCGGTAACAAATTTCACTCCCCCGGGTAGCCGTCACGGTCCGCTTGCTCGCTCGCTTCGCCAGCTTCGATTCGACAGGGATGAGTTCCAGCTTGCACCACAACTCACCTCACGGATCGCCTTCCCGGACCATTCCCTCTCGTTCAGCAACGATCCTGGGATGCTCGAGTCCCAGCTGTCGGAACATTTCCCCGGGCAGAGCGATGGTTTTGCACGCCTGGTTCGGGAGTTGCCGGATTACGACGACCTGGACGAGACGCACTATGCCCGTTCGGCCCGACAGGTGGTGGAATCTTATATCACCGATCCGCTGCTTCGGGAGATGCTGTTTTGTCCCTTGATGTGGTACGGCAATGCTCGCCAGGATGACATGGACTATGCCCAGTTCGTGATCATGTTTCGCAGCATTTTCCTGGAGGGATTTGCCCGGCCACATGAGGGAGTAAGGCTGATCCTCAGGAAGCTCGTGCGGCGTTTTAAAGAACTGGGCGGAGAGTTGATGTTGCGCAGCGGCGTGAAGAAGATCGAGCTTGACGAGGGCCGCGCGGTAGGGGTCGAACTGGAGGATGGACGACAGCTCGCCTCGCCCCGTATCCTCTCCTCGGCAGGCTGGGTCGAAACGATGAGGCTTTGCGGCCAGCCATCAGCAGACCAGGAGCGAACCGGTCAGCTGTCGTTCGTGGAAACAATTTCGACGCTCGACCAGATGCCGGCAGAGCTGGGACATGGGGAGACCATCGTGTTTTTCAATGATTCCACGCAGTTTCACTGGCGGCGTCCACAGGATGAGCTTTGTGATCTCCGTACCGGGGTGATTTGTACCCCCAATAACTTCGAGTATGAGCCTTCCCTGGGAAGCCTGCCCGATGGCGTGATGCGGGTGACTGCACTGGCGGACCATGCAGGCTGGACAGGCCTGGATGAGGAGGCTTATGCGTCGGCCAAACAGGACTGGGGTGCACGGAGCCTTGCCTCGGCAGTTCGCTTTGTACCGGATTATCGCCCCCACGTGATTGACACGGACATGTTCACCCCCCGCACGATTGAACACTTCACGTCGCATCTCAATGGTGCTGTCTACGGGGCAACTGCCAAGTGTATTGATGGAAAGACACCGGTAGAGAACCTGTTTCTTTGTGGAACAGACCAGGGTTTTGTGGGTATCATAGGATCCATTGTGAGTGGTGTTTCCATGGCGAATCACCACCTGCTACGCGACTGACTGCTCGCGTTCGCAGCCCCTGTGTGGCCTGCCACCAAATCCTTCCTTCCCACAATGAGTAGCTGGACCTGATGCCCCGCGATTTCCTGCAAGGTGCTCTGGATCATTACGACGTCATTGTCATTGGCAGT
>JAPYUD010000619.1:0-1958 GCA_029936215.1 Pirellulaceae bacterium
CCATGATCCCGGCGTTATTGAAGAGGATATGCAGGGCCCCAAATTCCGACTCGGCGCCGGCGACCATCTGCTCACAATCCCCTGCCCTTGAGACATCCGCATGGACAGCAATTGCCTGGCCCCCTGCGGCAGTCACCTGCTCGACCGTTTCCTGACACCCCTCGTCGTTGACATCGACAGCGACCACGCGGGCTCCCTCTTGTGCAAAAAGGAGTGACGTTTCACGACCAATCCCGCCGGCCGCGCCGGTGATCAGGGCAACTTTGTCTTTTAATCGCATGGCTGTTATTCCTGCAAGCTGGAGGTGCTGGCAATCACGAACTGATCAAAAAGTCTCTGCTGGATGGGATCCTCTGCGGCAGTCCGTTCCGGGTGCCACTGGACAGCGACGAGCCAGGGATGCCCCGGCATTTCCACTGCCTCGATCACCCCATCGGGAGCCTCGGCGACGGCTGAGAGTCCTGGAGCGAGTTCCCGGATTGCCTGGTGGTGATCCGAATTGGCGGAAAACTCCAGCTGGCCCATGACCTCCGCAAGCCGGGATCCGGGTGTGACGGAGAGTTCGTGCTCGATGGCAGAGGAGGGTTCCGGCTTGTGCTTGACCGTTTCTCCAACCACGTCTGGCAGGTGGGCGTGCAGCGTTCCCCCGAGCGCCACGTTAAGGATCTGGATGCCCCGGCAGACCCCCAGTACTGGCAGGCCGGACTCTACCGCCCCGAGCACCAGCGAGATCTCGAAGCGATCACGTTCCTCATCGGTCTCATAAATTGCTTCGTGCGACTCGCCGCCGTGCAGGCCCGGAGAGATATCCCCGCCCCCCAGCAGCAGGAGGCCATCCACCGCTGAGAGCAATCCCTGGATATCCTCCTCCCCTGCCGGCAAAAGGACTGGCATTCCCCCGGCACGGCGGACCGTGTCGATGTACTCACAGGGAACCCGCACGTTCTCTTCCTGCTTGTGCTTGAAGCGAGCGTAGGTAGTAAGTCCGATGCAAGGTGCAGCCATCGTATCGTGGGCATCCTTATATACGTTCGAAATAGCGACGGCGTTCCCAGTCGGTCACGGCAGCCTGGTAGGCAGCTCTTTCGGTCTCAAAGAAATGTGAGTAATGCTGCTGGATGTCCTCTCCCAGGACCTGGCCGACAAAACTGCTTTCTGAAAACAGCTCGATCGCCTCTCCCAGGTCTGCCGGGGCAGTGGCCGCATTCTCAGCGTGATAGGCATCCCCTTCAAGCATCGAGGGTGGATCAAGCTGGTTGGCGATCCCGTCCAGCCCCGAGGCGAGCGCCGCGGTATAGGCCAGGTAGGGGTTACAGTCAGCACCTGGCATCCGGCACTCGATTCGCAGCGAGTCTCCGTTTCCAACGACCCGGAATCCTGCCGTGCGATTATCGCGACTCCAGGCAAGAGTCGTGGGAGCCCATGAGCCCGACTGGTACCGCTTGTAGGAGTTTACATTGGGTGCATAAAAGGGCATGAATTCCGCCGCGTGGGCAATCCAGCCGCCAAGGAACCAGCGAAAGACGTCCGAGCATTCAATCTCACCAATCGCCTCGCTTCCGGCAAAGGCGTTGCTGCCGTCCTTCCAGAGGCTGAGGTGTACGTGGCAGCTTGAGCCCGCCTGCTGCTCGTCGTACTTGGCCATGAACGTCACGCTCAGATCCTGCTGCTGGGCAATCTCCTTGGCCATCTGTTTGAGCAGCACGTGGCGATCGGCCATCTCCAGCACTTCACAGTACTGGATGTTGATCTCATGTTGCCCGACTCCCCACTCCCCCTTGGTCGATTCCACCGGGATTCCGGAGGCTGCAAGCTGGCGACGAAGGGTTCCATGGAAGTCTTCTTGCCGAGTTGCCTGAAGGACATGGTAATCCTCCAGGTACCAGCCGGCAGGCTCAAGTCCCTGGTAGTTGTAATCTGCCGCGTCACGGTAGGTGTTTTCAAACAGGTAGTATTCC
>JAPYUD010000092.1:0-9943 GCA_029936215.1 Pirellulaceae bacterium
GCTTAAACAGGAAGTGAATGTCAAGCAGATTAACTACATCCAGCAGGCGGATGAGTATATCGAATACGAGGTGCAACCGAATTTCCCCCGCCTCGGCCCGCGACTGGGAAAACTGCTTCCGGGACTGAAAAAACTCCTCGCTGAGGCGGATGGGAGTGAATTGCTGGAACAGTTGACCAGTGCCGGAGCGGTGGAACTGGACGTGGATGGTGAAACGGTCCGGTTGGATGAGGAGGACATCCAGGTCCGCTTGCAGGCCAGGGAGGGCTGGGCTGCGGCGCAGGGGGATCACTCGGTGATCATCCTTGCCACGGAACTGACCGAGGAACTGGTTCGGGAGGGATTGGCACGGGACCTGGTGCGGCTGGTCCAGGACCGCAGGAAGGAACTTGATTGTGAATTTACTGACCGCATCCAGGTGGCGGTGGAGACAGAGGATGCGGAGGTTAAACAGGCGGTTGAGCAGTTTGGAGAGATGATCCGCGGAGAGACGCTTGCGGTGGAATTACTTTCCGGATCGCTCGAGGGAGTGGAACCGGTTGAGCGGGAGGTCAACGAGGTAGCAACCCGGATTTACGTGGCCAGGGTGGAGGAATCGACATCGTGAGCCGGGCCCAGGGGGAACCGCTTCGGATCGCTGTCCTGATCTCAGGAGGGGGTACGACACTGCGGAATATCCTGGAAGTCATCGGCAAGGGAAAGCTCCATGCACGTGTCGTCCTGGTGGTGTCAAGCACCGCGGAGGCCGGTGGACTGGCCTATGCCCGCGAGGCCGGGGTCAAAACCGAGGTCGTCGTACGGGCGGAGAGTGGGTCGCTCGACCAGTTCACCGAGCAGGTATTCACGCCCTGCAGGGAAGCGGAGGCCGAGTTGGTTGTGATGGGAGGCTTCCTGAAGCACGTGTTGATCCCGGCGGATTTCGATAACCGTGTGATCAATATTCATCCCAGCCTGATTCCTGCTTATTGCGGCAAGGGATTCTATGGACACCATGTGCACGAGGCAGTGATCGAGGCGGGCGAGACGACGAGCGGTTGCACAATCCATTTCGTTGATAACCAGTACGATCACGGTCCGATCATCCTGCAGCGGCAGGTGGTTGTGAAACCGGAGGATACGGCCGAGAGCCTGGCGGCCCGCGTTGTTGAAGTGGAATGCGAGGCGTATCCCGAGGTTATCGGCTGGATTGCGGCCGGGCAGGTATCGGTCGAGCAGGGCCAGGTTGCCATCCAACCTGAATGACACCGCCAAAAAGAGCCCTATTCCCCTTGTTCTAGCCCATTCTGCGTAATGCGTGCGCAGTAGCTTGCAAGGGGATGATAGATAACTATCATATAGAGATAGGAAAACGTCATCCGTTTTCTGGTTTGATTGTCCGTTCTTCAGCTATCGGCTGACCGTGAGGTGGTTATGCAGACCCAGGCCCGACGTGACCGGTTAGTGGAAATAATCCGGTTAAGTGGCTTTGCCTCATTATTGAATCTAGCTAAAGAGGTAAAAGTTTCCGAATCAACCGTGCGGCGCGACCTAGATTATCTCGAGGAAACTGGTGTTGCCAAACGCACCCACGGGGGCGTTTTCTACACCGGACCCTCGCCCAAGTCGGCTCATTTTGACCGTCGGCAGAACCAGAGATGGGAGCAAAAAAAACAGATCGCTCGAGCCGCAGCAGGCCTGATCCAGGACGGGGAGACGGTTCTACTTGACGGGGGGAGCACAACCCATGAACTGGCACAGCAACTGGTGGGTCGACCGCTGCAGGTCGTTACCAACTCCTTTCCGGTTGCCATGCTGTTTATGACAAGCGACGCCGCGGACCTGGTATTTATCGGCGGTTACGTGCATGGCAAGACAGGCGTCTGCATCGGGCCCTATGCCCGCGATGCAATTGAAAGCCTCAACGTGGAGCGTGCCTTGCTGAGCGTGGCCGGAATTAACGAGAAGGGATTTTACAACAGTAACCTGCTGCTGGTGGAAACCGAGCGGGCGATGATGGCATCGGCCGACGAGGTGGTGATCCTGGCAGACAGTACAAAATTTGACCGATCCAGCCTGGCACAACTCTGTCCGCTTGGAGAGGTCGACACGCTGGTCGCCGACGACCAGTTACCGGAAAGCTGGCAAGAGCGAGTGAAACAGGCAGGGATCCGGCTGGTAACAGCCCCGACCGAATAAAAGGGAAACAGAAAACGATGGTAACCTCTTCCACACTGGATCGAACGATGGTCGAGCGTATTGTCCGGCAATACGTCAGCGGCCAATCCATCCCGGCACCGGTGGCCCCAGGCAGCTCCCCGGAATTACGGGTAAACGTCTCGGCCCGGCATATTCACCTGTGCGATGAACACGTGGAACGGCTTTTCGGTCCCGGTGCGACACTTACCGAGATGCGATCCCTTTACCAGGACGGCTTTTTTGCTGCCGAGGAGACTCTCATGCTGGTGGGGCCACGACGCCGGATGCTCCCCAATGTCCGGGTCCTGGGCCCGACTCGCGCCTTTAGCCAGGTTGAGTTGTCACTCACCGACGCCATATCCATTGGCCTGGACGTCCCGATACGCCACAGCGGCAAAGTCGAGGGAACGCCAGGTTGCGTGCTGGTGGGTCCCGCCGGAGTGGTCCACCTTGACCAGGGCCTGATCCGTGCGGCCCGACATGTACACATGAACCACCGGGATTGCCAGCACTTTGGCGTGACCGGTGGCGATCTGATGAAACTGAGGATCGAATCCCCTGACTGCACGATGGTGATGGAGGACGTGCTTGTCCGGGCAGATGATACGAGCAAGCTCGAGGTCCATATCGATACAGACGAGGCGAATGCGTGCCACCTGCAGGCAGCGACCCGGATGGAACTTCTCCTCCCGGACGGTGGCTGCGGTTGTCACGAGTAGAGTTCTGGGTAGACGCGGCCTGGTGCCGTGCCCCCTGTTTTTTGTTTGAAGGAGAGTCTGAAAATGGCAAAGGCAATGGAAGCGCTCGGAATGATCGAGACGAAGGGCTTCGTGGCCCTGATCGAGGCATCCGACGCAATGATGAAAGCTGCCAACGTTGACTTCCTGGGTTGGGACAAGGTCGGTGCAGGCATGGTTTCCAGTTTCGTGACAGGCGATGTTGCGGCAGTGAAAGCAGCCACCGATGCAGGTGCCAATGCAGCTGGTCGAGTTGGCGAGGTTGTGAGTGTGCAGGTTATCCCGCGTCCCCACGAGGACCTGGGAAATGTCCTGTCAGCGAAAATAGTCAATGCGGAGCCCAAGAAATAGGCATCCGCGTTGAATCAAGAATCCTGTTAAATGTTTTTTGAAAAGGAAGAAACCATGCATAGCGCAATTGGTCTGATTGAAACGAAAGGCCTTGTCGGGCTGGTCGAAGCGACCGACGCCATGGCAAAGGCAGCGAATGTAAAAGTAATCAAGCGCGTCGATATCGGTGGCGGGCTGGTTACCACGATTGTTAGTGGCGATGTCGGCAGCGTGCGAGCTGCGGTCGAGGCCGGCGGTGCGGCAGCGTCCCAGATCGGCGAGCTGGTCAGCAGCCATGTGATTCCGCGACCCGCTGAGGGCCTGATGGAAGCCTACCTGGCCTAGTCACGGTACGTGAAAGGAAAGTCTGGGAATGAAAGTCCTGGTAGCCAACCTGGGTTCGACAAGCTTCAAGTACCGGCTGCTTGATATGTCCAACGAAAGGCAACTTGCCGTCGGTGGGATCGAGCGGATCGGTGAAGCGGAAAGTCGCGCTGTCGTCGAGATTGACGGACAGCAGCGCGAGCTTGCGCTCCAGGTGCCGGACCACGCTGCTGCTGTTGAGCAGTGCCTGGCGCAGCTGACCGACCCGGACCAGGGTTGCCTGTCTGATGCATCCGAAGTGGCTGCTATCGGCTTCAAGGCGGTTCACGGCGGCCGCATAAGCGGTGTCAAACGGGTGGACGAGGAACTGCTCTCGGCGATGGAGGAAATGAGCCAGGTTGCACCGGCTCACAACCCCCCCTACATCGCGGCGATGAGGCAGCTTCATGAGCGTCTGCCCGGGATCCCGCTGGTGGCAGCTTTCGAAACCGGCTTTCACGAGACTATTCCGGAACGATCCCGGCATTACGCGATTCCCCACGAGTGGGCAGACCAGCTTCCAATTCGTCGTTGGGGATTCCATGGTGCCAGTCACCGCTATATTGCCAACCGCACCGCCGAGTTGCTCGGTCGCGATGACCTGCGGATCATCTCCTGCCACCTGGGTGGGAGTAGCAGTCTGTGCGCCATCCGGAACGGAAAAAGCGTGGCTACCTCGATGGGGATGAGTCCCCAGAGCGGTATTCCACACAATAACCGCGTGGGTGATATGGATCCCTATAACCTGCCGTTGATCATGGAGGCCACGGGGAAATCGCTTGACGAGGTGCTCCAGGACCTGGCATGCCGCGGCGGACTGCTGGGGATCAGCGGAGTCAGCGGGGACCTGCGGGATATCCAGAAGGCAGCTGACGAGGGAAATTCCCGCGCAGGGCTGGCACTGGAGGTCTTTATCACCGACATCCGTCGCTACCTCGGTTCGCTGCTGGTTGAACTGGGAGCTGCGGACATGATCGTCTTTACCGGGGGGATCGGAGAAAACCAGCAGCAGGTCCGGGCGGCCGTCTGCCAGGATCTCGATGAACTGGGAGTCCAGCTCGATGAAAATGCCAACGGGGCAGCCGACGGGGAATCATGTATCAGTGATGCGGGGAGCCGGACCAAGGTCTGGGTGATCCCCACCAATGAGGAATTGATAGTGGCCAGGCAGGTATGCCAGCTACTGGAAGGATAAACGATGTTTGTTGCACAAGTGACCGGATCGATGGTCTCCACGCAGAAAGTGGAATCGATGGTGGGATACAAGTTGCTCGTCGTGGAACCTTACCGCGTGGAAGCGAAAAAGCGGAAAAGCCTGGCAACCACCGGGCGGACGTTTATTGCCGTGGACACGCTCGGAGCCGGGGTGGGCGACTACGTGCTGATCACCATGGGGTCCAGTGCCCGCATGACTGATGATACCCGCGAGTTACCGATCGACACCGTGGTTGTGGGAATCGTTGACAACGTGCATGTCGAGCAGAACTGCGTTTATGACCGGGATGAGAATACAGGCGACTGATCAGATAATCCGACAATCCAGATTGGTTCAGGGAGAAAAGGACAATTATGCAAGTGAATGAAACACTTATCCGTGACGTGGTAGCACAGGTTCTGGCCGAGGTCGGCCCGGCGCCGGTGGTGACCGAGGTCGGCCCCGCCCCCGTGGTGGCAGCTACCAGCCATATCGGCAGCAACGGTGTCTTCAGCGACGTCGACAAGGCCGTTGCTGCAGCCCGCGAGGCCTACGAGCAGTTGTGCCACTGCTCGATGGAAGACCGACTGCGGATCATCAACCATGTCCGCCGCATTTCGATCGACCAGTGCGTTGAGCTGGGCACGATGGAAATGGAAGAGACCCAGATCGGGCGGTTGGACCACAAGATCGAAAAGCTCAAGACGCTGGGCGAGAAAACTCCCGGCGTGGAGTTCATGCGGAGCGAGGTCTTTAGTGGCGATCGGGGACTGGCCGTGATCGAGCATGCCCCCTTTGGCGTGATCGGCGCGATCACACCTGTCACCCATTCGCTTCCCACGATTACCGGAAACGCGGTGAGCATGATCGCCGCGGGAAACACACTGGTGGTGAACCCCCATCCAAGCGGAAAACGCATCGCGGCCGAGGGCGTGCGCCGCTTTAACAGGGCGATTCATGCGGACCTGGGAATTGACAACTTGATCTGCGTGATCGAGGAACCGACGCTCGAGTCGGCCGATGCGATCTTCTCGCACCGGGATATTGCCCTGATCTGTGTCACCGGCGGACCGGCCGTGGGACGCGCGGCGCTCAACAGCGGCAAGCGGGCGATTGTCGCCGGGCCGGGGAATCCCCCGGTGGTGGTCGACGAGACCGCCGACCTGGACCGGGCAGCCCGGGCCATTATCGACGGGGCATCCTACGACAATAACCTGCTCTGTATCGGAGAGAAGGAAGTCTTCGTGGTCCAGAGCGTGTTTGACCAGATGATGGAAGCGATGAGCCGGGCCGGGGCGATGCGGCTCAATGAGCAGCAGATCGAAAAACTTACCAGCGCGGCGATGGTCCAGGTGGGCGAGGGAGCCGACCGGCACGACGTGGCGGGCAAGGAGCTGTTGGGACAGGACGCGGCCAAGTTGGCGGCGGCAGCCGGAACCAGTGCACCGGACGGGACGGACCTGCTTTACGGCGAGACGCCCCACACGCACCCCTTTGTCACGGTCGAACAGATGATGCCTTTCCTCCCCTTCGTTCGCTGTCCCGATGTGGACCAGGCGATTGCCTGGGCCAAGGAATACGAACATGGTTTCCGGCACACCAGCATCATTCACTCGAACAACGTTCGAAACATGACACGCATGGGGCGAGCATTGGAAACGACGATCTTCGTCAAGAACGGGCCCAGTATGGCGGGACTCGGACTGGGCGGAGAGGGTTACCTGTCATTTTCGATCGCCGGACCGACCGGTGAGGGAGTGACGACCCCGATGACTTTCACCCGGGAACGGCGATGCAGCCTGATCGATGATCTCTGCATCCTGGGTCGCTAGGAGAAATAAAGATGTTACTGGGACGAGTACTTGGAACTGCAACCACGACGATCAAGCATCCGTCGATGGTTGGAAGCACGTTATTGATCGTGCAGCCTTACCAGGTTGACGGCACCACGCCCGATGGCTATCCGCAAATCGCGGTCGATGGGGTTGGCGCAGGGACCGGGGAGATGGTGATGATCACCAGTGACGGGGAGAGTGCCCGGAAGATACTCGACACCGATATCACCCCGGTACGCTGGACAGTGATTGGAATCAAGGACGAATAGAACCATGCAAAAACAGGATATACAGGCGATTGTGGATGAAGTCGTCCGGCGACTACTGGCTGATCACGATCTTCAGCCGATAGCGGATGGCAACGAGACCGTGATTCCCGACCGGGTGATCACGATGGACTGCCTGGATGGAAAACTGGAGAACACCTGCCAGTTGGTGGTCTGTGAACGAGCGGTGGTGACGCCGCTGGTCGTCGACTACCTCAAGGAAAATAAGATTACCCTGACTCGCCGACCGCTGGCGGGCTAGGGAGAAAGAAAACAGAACGATGAGAATCGCACGGGTACTGGGATCGGTCACGCTCAATCGCTGCCTGCCGAGCTTCGAGTCGGCATCGCTGCGGCTGGCAGTGCCGTTGATGGCCGAGGACCTGGAGAGTGACAAGCTTCCAGAGACCGAAACCCTGGTGGTCTGGGATGAACTGGGTGCCGGCAACGGCGGACTGATTGCAGTCAGCGAGGGAGGCGAAGCAGCTGAGCCATTCAAACCACAACTTAAACCGGTGGACGCCTACAGTGCGGCGCTACTGGATAGCGTCGACTTGGAAACAAGGTAGTTTTTTTTTACGGAAAGTAGCAGCCAACGATGAATAACGTACACAAGCTCAAGCAGGAAATCTGTGAGATCGGCCGACGAATCTACGACAAGGGATTCGTGGCGGCCAATGACGGGAATATTACCGTCAAGGTCAATGATAACGAGTTTCTTTGCACGCCGACGATGCATTCGAAGGGCTTTCTCACGCCCGAGGATATCTCCACGATCGACGGCACGGGCAAGCAGATCTCCGGTAACAAGAAGCGTTCGAGTGAGGCGCTGTTGCACCTGGAGATCTACCGCCAGCGGCCGGATCTAAAGAGCGTGGTGCACTGTCACCCACCGCATGCCACCGCCTTTGCCGTGGCCCGGGAACCGATTCCGCAGTGTGTGCTGCCGGAGGTCGAGGTTTTCCTGGGGGACGTGCCGATCACACGTTACGAGACGCCCGGCGGGCAGGCTTTTGCCGATACGATCATCCCCTTCGTCAAGGATACCAACGTGATCATCCTGGCGAACCACGGAACCGTCAGCTATGGCGAGTCGGTTGAGCGGGCCTTCTGGTGGACCGAGATTCTGGACGCCTACTGCCGGATCCTGATGCTGGCCAAGAGCCTGGGGAAAATTCACTACTTTAGCGAGGACAAGGAACGCGAACTGCTGGATCTGAAACAGCAGTGGGGATTTGGCGACCCGCGAAATACCAGCGACTACAAGGAATGTGACGTCTGTGCGAACTCTATTTTTCGCGATACCTGGGAACAGTCAGGTGTCGAGCAGCGGGCCTTTGAGCCGCCGCCGGCGATGAGCGAGGGGGGGAGTTGCCCGACCAGCACGGCGGCCAGCACGGCGACAGGGGCGACCGGGTCCGAGGAGGATCTGGTACGAATGATTACCGACCGCGTGATGCAGGCCCTGGCCAGCCAGGATGTTGCCTGAACAGAATAAACTACAGAAACCGTCAGAAAGAGAACGAGGAGAAACGATGTTTAAAGTCAGTATTATCGGTGGTGGGGGATTGGTTGGATCGAGCGCCGGGTTTGCCCTGCAGTGTGGCGGCGTGGTTGGCGAGATCGCGCTTTTGGACCTGAACCTGGAGACGGCCGAGGGACATGCCCTGGACCTGCTGCACGGTGGGCCGAGCACCGCGGACCAGCGGATCGTGGCGGGTGGCTACGAGCATATCGCCGACAGTGACGTGATTTGCATCACCGCCGGCCTGCGTCGAAAGCCCGACGAAAGCCGTCTGGATCTGATTAACCGGAACACGGACCTGTTTGTCTCCATCCTGGACCAGGTCCAGCAGGGACAGCCCAAGTCCTCGGCGATTGTATTCGTGGTCTCCAACCCGGTCGACATTCTCACCTACCTGGCGAAGGATCGGCTCGACCTGCCCGCCACGCAGGTGATTGGTCTTGGGACCCAGCTTGATACTATCCGTTTTCGTAGCCTGATTGCCCAGCACCTCCAGATCCCGCCCACCCAAATGTCGGCGCTGATCCTCGGCGAACATGGCGAGAGCATGGTTCCGATCTGGTCCAGTGCCACCTTTGCCGGCTTGCCGCTGGAGCAGCATCCGGGTTGGACGCCCAACCTGGCCAACGACCTTTTCGCTCGTACCCGCGGCAGTGGTTCCGAGGTGATCAGCAAGAAGGGCGGAGCAGGGTTTGCCGTCGGGATCGCCATTCGCGACGTGATCGAGTCGATCGCGTTGGACAAGAACCAGGTGCTGCCGGTCTCGAGCGTGCAGGATGGCTGCTACGGGATCCGGGACGTCTCCCTTTCGGTGCCCACCGTGATGGGACGCTGTGGGGTGGTGGACCGGCTGGAGATCGAGCTTTGGCCGAAGGAAGTGCAGGGGATTCGCAACAGTGGGAACGTGTTGCGGCAGACGCTTACCGATGTGCTGGCCCGCGTGGCCAGTGGCGTCTAGGTTTGCTGATCCAGCTCTCTTAACTGATTGAGTGCGTCTTCCAGTTCTGGCGCTTCCGCTCCCGGCTGGCGTCCGTTACGGTCACACTCGGCCAGCAGCACCAGTTCCTCGTAGCTTTCGTCCGCGGCGAGCCGCTTGCGATGGCGGCTGCCGATTGTTCCCTCGGCCAGGCGGTGGGCGTCGGGCAGGTTCTCGATGAGCCAGGTGGTCCGTTCGGTGATGAATCCCTCCAACGCCTCCATCGCGGCTACTACGGAATCGTCCGGGTCGATTGCCTTGCCCAGATCATGAAGGAGTGCGGCGGTGAGGAACTCCTCGTCGTAGGGCCGCTCCTGACTGGCCAGCTGGAAGACCTGCAGGCTGTGGTAAAGCGCATCCCCCTCCGGATGCAGCGAGGGCTTCTGGTGGACGTTTTCAAGCGGCAAGAGCAGGGCCAGGTAAAGGGCGAAGCGATCGGGTGCGTCGTCGAGCTCCGAGAGCTGCTGTTCCAGGTCCAGTTCGGGGGATTCTCTTTCGATCAGTTGCTCCAGCTCGGCGATACTGGCCCGCTGCATGGGGC
>JAPYUD010000093.1:0-9938 GCA_029936215.1 Pirellulaceae bacterium
CCCAGGCTGGAGAAAATTAACGACCTCGCCCCCGGTTTTCAGAGAATCGAATTCCCGGTTCATCGCCATTCGCAGCTTGTTTTCGTGGAGGTTCTTGTAGAGTTCATCGTGGACTGCAGCCAGCTCGGTCACGACCGGATCGGTCAGGCCCAGGCAATGCATGACCAGGTACTTGTCCCCAATCGCCACGATACCGGAGAGCTCGCCTGGCTTGAGTCGAAAAACTTCCTCCTCGATATGGGGCCTTCCTCCATGACGCCGGATGGGTGGCACCTGCCCGGCATTGGATCGCGACACCGGTTCGACCGAGTATTGCTCAGCCAGTTGCCCGAAGTAGTACTCGGTAGGATTATTCTTGGCCAGTTCCCAGACGGTCGTTGCCTGGCGATGGTTATTCAGCACGATCGCCAGCACCTCGACGCGCGGACCGTAGTGCGACTCAAAACCCTTTTGCATGTCTTCCTCGCTGACCTGGATTCTCTTCCCCACCAGCTTCTTCAGCGCCACAGTGGGCCAGATCGCATCGCGAACATAAAGGTCAACCGAGACATTTGTTTCCTGGGTTACTTTCCTGAACCAGGCGGCCACATCGGGTGACCCATCGGGCTTGATGAATCCATAGGAATCAGCGGTCCGGGCTATTTCCAGGTCAAGATCCTGTCGCAGCACCTGCAGTTTTCGCTGCTTGAGTGCTTGTTCCAGCAGCTGGCGGTTGATTTCCACGTCCAGCACCAGGTTGCCATAGCTGGAGATACACTGCTCGGCCAGCATCCGTTCGGTGATCTTGCGGCCGTTGACGAGGGCAACCACGCCCGGCATCTGCTGGCTCAATTGCGGGGCGTTATAGACGTTGGTGATCTTTGCAGTCTGCTGGAGCTGCTGGAAAACACTCGCGGCTGCAGAACGCATTTTCTGGAAACGGACCCGGTCGGCCAGTCGACGGCGGGCATCTGTCTGGAACTGCTTGGCCACGTAAACCGGTTGCAGTCGCTTTTCACACTTGAGCACGATGAACTGGCCGGCCATGGCAATCACACCCGACACCTGTCCCTCGGCAAGCCCAAAAGCAGCTTTCTCCAGTGCCGGGTCCTCCACGTGCTTGCGAATCGGTGGAATTTGCCCACGTACGCTGGCACTGTTCTTGTCATCGGAATGCTCTTTTGCCAGATCACCAAAACGGTCTGGATTCTGGAGGGCCAGTGTCCGCAGCTGCTCCGCCCTTTCCGCCGTGCGTGAAACGATCATGCGTACACGTACGCGGGGGCCGTACTCGGTTTCAAAAGCCTTGTCGAGATCCTCCTCGGTCACCTGGATCTGCTTGTCGGCAAGTTGCTTCAGCGCCAGCCTGCCCCAGATTTCCTGGCGGTATTCATGGATCGGCATCTGGCGGTCATCCCGGATCGTACGCAGGAAGAGATCACGCGAAAGGCCAAACTTGGTAGCCATCCGGTCGATTTCCTGGTCTACCTGCTGCTGGGTGATGATGACCTTGTTGTCAGCACAGGCCTGTTCAATCAGCTGCTGGTTAATCACTTTTTCCAGCAACTCCTCGCCATAGCGTTTGAGCGATTCACGAGCCAGGTGCTGGCGAGTGATCTTATCGCCGTTGACAACAGCGACCACGGCAAGGGTGCGTGGATCGGCAGGGGAGGGGACTGTCGCCCTGGCAGGCTGCGTGGCCGGACGAGGGGCAACGGCTGCCGGTCGAGGAACGGCCTGGGGAGACGTGGCTTGCTGCGGGGCCTGTGCCTGCACCTGCTCTGGTTTTGTCGCCAACTGGCGGATGACCAGGCTTATCGCAAGCAGCCCGATGACGAGACTTGCCAGTACGATTCGATTCTTCCAGCCGGCGATTGCTTTCCTGTTTTGCATCTCGCGCATACTCCTTTATGCGTGCCTGAGCTTCCAAGGCGAGGCGAGAGTATAGGGAAATTCGAAGGACCGGGTCAAGGCAGTCCCCGGACAGGTGAGTGGATAAAACGGGTCGCTCACCGCAGGCGGAAGAATCAGGGGACGAGCACGATTTTTCCTGCCAGGGCGCCAGTTTTTTGCAGCGTGCTCTCCTCCTGCAGGCGGTGAGCTGCAGCCGCTTCGGAGAGTGGCAGTGTCTGGCTCACCTGGCTCACCAGGGCCCCCTCGACGAGCCAGCGATTGATGTCGTCCGCAGCGGTCCTCAATTCCGCGGGACTTGCCTTGAACATCACGATCCCGTGAAGCGAGCATTCCTTGACATAGAAAGGACCGACCGGGAATTCCGGGCGCGCGTCGCGTCCCGCCATCAGGATCACGCGTCCCCGCTCTGCAAGCGCAGCCACGATATGATCGAAATTGGGCTCTCGCAAAGTCTCCCAGTAGATGTTCACTCCACCCGGCGCCGCCTCCAGCAGCGCCTGCTGCTCATCCTCGTCCCGGTAGTTGATCACCACGTCTGCTCCAAGCTCCTGGCAACGGGCTGCTTTCTCCTCATTTCCGGCAGTCGCAATCACGCCAGCCCCGGCCGCCTTTGCCATCTGCAGGACCATGGAACCAACCCCGCCAGTCCCCCCGTGCACGAACACCGTTTCACCGGCCTGGATGCGTGCCTCCCGGAACAGTCCCAGGTGGGCTGTCACACCGACCAGGGCACAGGCGGCAGCCGTGGCATCCTCGACACCATCGGGCGTCGGGTAGAGCCAGCACTCGTCGACCGCCGAGTACTCGGCAAAGGTTCCCTGCCGACCCACCAGCCCCTGGTTGGTCCCCCAGACCCGGTCACCGGGCGAGAAGCGAGTTGCCTCTGGCCCCAGCGATTCCACCACGCCGGCCAGGTCACAGCCGACAATAAAAGGTTGTGGCAGTTCCCAGTAATTCGCCCCGTTACGGATGTATGTGTCGACCGGGTTGAGCGCCACGGCAGTGGTTCTCACCAGCACCTCGCTGCCGACCGGCTCGGGCCGGGGAAGATCCCCATACTGGATCTGCTCGGGCGGACCAGGCTGTTCGATGTAAGCTGCTTTCATCATCGCGATCTCGCCGGGTGAGGTGGAGAATGGTAACCTCTGCTGTCGGCTTCTCTCTTTAACTCCTCGCTCACGCTTCTGCAATGCTCCGCATCGCCGTTTCCACTCCATCCATCTGCCCGCTCACCTGCTGGCGAGTTAATTCCAGGTCGGCAAGTTGCTCCGGCGGCACGTAACCAAATCCGTAGAACTTGATCTTCGGCTCTGTCCCGGACGGACGCATCGCCACCTCCGTGATCGGGCCGGCCAGTTCCAGCACCAGCAGGTTCCCCCGGGGCCCCTCCAGCGGCTCACTCTCCCCGCCGGTAACCAAGCGAGACTGCTGGAGATAATCACGAAGCGCGACCACCTCGATCCCGCCCAGCTCGGCTGGTGGATTGTTGCGGACCCGTTCCATCAGGGCCTGCATACGGGTCATTCCTCCGGAACCTTCCATGCGGATCGTCCAGAGTCGCTCATCGTGGAAGCCATGCTGCCAGTAAAGTGAATCGAGTTTTTCTACCAGCGACTGGCCAGCTACCCGGGCAGCTGCAGCCAGCTGGGCAATCACCAGGCAGGCATTGGGGCCATCCTTGTCTCGCACGTGGGTTCCGGTCAAGAAACCGTGTGATTCCTCGGTGCCGTAAAGAAATTTGTCAGGTCCGTACTGGTCGATGGCACCACAGATCCACTTGAAACCAACCAGCAGCTGGTCTCGTGTCTGGACCCCGTAGGACTCCGCGATGCGACGAACCATGCCGGTTGTGACCAGGGTCGTGACAACGTAGTGATCGGCTGACAGGTTTCCCGACTGGCGATGCTGATCGAGGACAAAATCCGCCAGCAGGGCGGAAAGCTGGTTCCCGTTAAAGACCTGCCAAGGACCACTGGTGTCGAGTGTCAGCGGTGCAGCACAACCCATCCGGTCACAATCCGGGTCGGTGGCCAGCACGATCTCCAGGCCCTGCTGCCTGGCATACTCGATCGGTTCATCAAAAACAGCAGCATTTTCCGGGTTGGCGACATGGTCAGGGACGTTGGGAAAGTCGCCATCGGGCTGGGCATGGCCTGGATAGAGTTGCACCTGGTCAAATCCCTGCTGGGCCAGTAGCGGCAGTACCGCGCTGGCTCCCACTCCATGCAGGGGAGAATAGAGGATCCCGAGCTGCCGGGGGCCGGGGAAACTTTCACTCTCGAGTGCCTCAAGGTAGGCCTTGTCCGTCTCTGCCGTGCAAATCACGACCTCTCCCGCCTCGACCGCGGTGGCAAAATCTGCCTGCTCGATCTGGCTCACCTCGCCGACACAATCGATGATGCCCTGGTCATGCGGGGGCAGGACCTGTCCCCCACTGGACCAGTAGACCTTGACCGCATTGTCACTCGGGGGATTGTGGCTGGCGGTCACCATGATGCCACAATCGCAGTTGCGATCCCGCACCAGGAAGGAGAGTTCCGGGGTACTCCGGTAGTCGTCGAGGAAGTAAACGGTAAAGCCCTGGGCGACCATCACCCCTGCACAGAGCTCGGCGAAGTGCCGGGAGCGATGACGGGTGTCGTAGCCGATGGCACACGACAGCGAGGAACCCTGCTCGGCCTGCTGGCTGACGTAGGCCGCCAATCCTGCCGCGCTCTCCCCGATCGTGCGGTCGTTAATCGCATTACACCCGATCGGGTACATCCTCCCGCGCCGCCCTCCGGTACCGAAAGGGATCACCGTCCAGAAGAGATCATCGAGCAGCTGCCACTGTTGTGACTCGATATGCTCAACCAGCTCTTCCCGGTAAGCAGCATACTCTGGCCCGGCAAGCCAGGCCTGGAGGTTCTCCAGTGCCGGGGCACTCAGTTCTCCAGCCGCGCCTGCCTGCTGCAGCTTTGATTCGAGAAGCGGGATGTCATGGTCGTCTGGCACGTTCATCTTTCCAGCGTTCGCTTGCGACGCAGCACCTTGTGGTAGTACTGGGCAAAACGGTGTGATTCGTCACGGACATACTGTAACAGCCGCAGAGCATAGGAGCGTCGACTCAGCTTGAGCGGTTCGGCGATCCCGGGCCGGAAAATCTCCTCCTCTCGCTTGGCCAGCGAGAGAATGGTTGTTGGTGGCGCGATGCGGTGCTCCTCGAAGGCTGCCAGGGCTGCCGAGAGCTGGCCCTTGCCCCCGTCAATCAACAACAGGTCGGGAAAGATCCCCGCGTCCTGGCCTGGCCGGACGAAACGACGCGTGACCACCTCGTGGATGCTGCGGTAGTCATCCACGCCTTTCACCTCGCGAATCTTGTAACGGCGGTAACCCGGCTTGAAAGGCAAACCATCGATAAACTGCACCAGGCTGGCAACCGTTTCGCCACCTCCCAGGTGTGCCACATCAATCCCCTCGATCGTCCGCGGCAACTGCTCAAGCCCAAGCACTTTTTTCAGGCCTGCCAGCCCCTTTCTCGGATCAATGTAGAACACCTCGGGCTGGGCATGGGTATCGAGCCGGCCGCGCTGGTCGAGTGTCTCGAGCATGTGGATCTCATCTCGCAGACGGGCGGCCTCTTCAAAGGCGAGCCGGGCCGATGCCTCCTCCATCTCTTTTTTCATCTGTTTCAACAGGCGAGACCGCTTCCCCTCCATGAACATTGCCAGGCGGCGAATGTCGCGGGCATAGTCCTCGGGCGAGATCTGCAGGTTGCAGGGTGCGGTGCACTGGTTAATGCTGGCCAGCAGGCAGGGACGAAACCACTGCCATTTCTCATCGCTGGCATCAATGTCCAGGCCACAGGTACGAAACTTGAAGATCTTCTGTAGGACCTGGACTGCCCCTCGCAGGGCCCCGGCACTGGCAAACGGCCCGAATAACCTGGCACCGCTTTGCGGTGGCTCACGGGTCACTTCCACGCGGGGGTAATCCTCGCGATTGGTGATTACCAGGTAAGGAAAGGTCTTGTCATCCTTGAGATCCTTGTTGTATCGCGGCTGGGTGTCCTTGATCAGCCGGGACTCCACCAGCAGGGCATCCACCTCGCTCTCACATTCCAGGTATTCCACGTCATGGATCTCTTTTACCCAGTACGACGTACGAGGATCGCTGGCAGCGGCCTTGAGGAAGTAGCTCCCGGCCCGGCTGCGAAGGTTGGCCGCCTTGCCGATGTAGATCACCAGGCCCTCCCGGTTTTTCATCAGGTAGACCCCGGGAGTCTGGGGGAAGAGGCGCACCTTGGCTGCCGCCTCCTCGAAACTGCCCGCTTCCGGCAGCGGAACGTCGGGGCTGCCTGTGGGTTCCGGTGGTGAAGTTTGAGGATCAGCCATGGAGCGAAAGGGAAACAGGGAAGAGGCAAACCAGCGGCACCATTGTACCGCCTCGATTCACTACGGCAGCCCACCCTCGACGGGTTAATGGGCGAGGACAGGTGCAAGGAATTTTTCTGGATTTCTCTTTCCATTCTCTTGCAACAATGATCCAGATCACTACACTCTTGTTTGTGGGTTTTCAACCCATTATATTTACATACAACGTGATCACGTGGGTTTATAGCCCATTCATTGGAAGAGCACCCGGTTTTGCAGGGATGACACGTGACGCTCACTCGCTGGTATCGATCACAAGACCGCTCGCTGCCAGCCCCTGGTGTCTTCCCTCATGCCTTCCGATTCAAACGATTCCGATCCTCACCTGCTGCTGGGCGAGTTCAGGCGGACCCTCGACGAACGGTACCGCCTCTCGATCCCGCAGCAGCTGGCGACACACCTGGGCAACCAGATTGTGCTTGTCAAGGAACGCCCGGGTGCTCTCAGTCTCTGGAAACACGACCCCTGGCAAAAGCAGATGTCCGAGGGACTCGACTGGGTAAGCAACAAGCTGGAAGCGGGAAAACTGGAACAACAGGTCGACAATCTTCAACAACTTGGCAGGTTGCTCTCCAGCCGACACTGTCACTTGCAATTGATGGGACGCGGACGGTTGCTGATCCCAGAGGGTTTCAGGGAATTCCTGGGAGTGACTGGAGGAGAACCACTTCTGGTCGTTGGCGCCGCAGTCTGCGTGGAAATCTGGCATCCACAGGCCTGGCTCGAGTACTTGCAGGCAGAAATGCCCGGCTTTCGCCAGTTGTTTGGAGAGCTGGCAGATTAGTCAGTCAGCTGTATTCCATCCGGGGGCCGTAACGGAAGAAAGAGGCACGTTCGCAGACACCAAAGTGTTATCTCCCTGTGGGCTTCGGTGGCGAACAACGTCGGTCGCAGCGGGAAAGATCCCATCCCATGCGTTGCCTGTGACCGACGAATCGAACACAGGTGGTCAGTTCGGATCTGTGAGAGTAAGGAATTCGTAACCTCAGCCTGCGTAACGATGTTGGGATGCAAAGTAACCAGGGATCGGGTGCGAGTGACAAGGATGTCACAAACAAGAGAATCACAGCCGGCTGACCACCTGTATTTTTTAACCAGCCTCTCTCATCCAGGCCGGTTTGAGCCTGGAGACGAGAAGAGAGAATCGATCATCCGTCCTGGTCCAGGGCGCTGAACATCATTCAGCCGTCTCTTCTCCGGCCGGCGGATCGCTCTCGCCGGAGGATTCCACGCTGACACAAAGCAGTCGCAGCTGGTGCAGCAAGTTGGAAAGCAGGGCGGTTTCTTCCTCGGTCCGGTTCCCCTCGGTTTTTTCCTCCAGCATCGCCAGCAGGTCAATGTGGTGGCGAGCCAGGGGCAGGTTGAACGCCGGCTCGTCCGTTTCGGAGCCAACTCCCTGGCCAAGCAGCGCCATCGCCTGGGTCGCCATGGTGACGACAAGCATGTCAAACGTGGCCGGCGGGAGCTGCATCGGATCTGGCGGAGCCTGCCCGGTGTCGGCTACCTCTTCGGCTACCTCTTCGGCTACCTCTTCGGCTACCTCTTCGGCTACCTCTTCGCTCTGCTCCTCTGCCAGCGGTTCTGGTTCGGTCTCCTGCGGAGGATCCTCAGCAGCGGCAGCTTTCTCCGCCTCGACCTGGGCCTTCCAGTCGTCGTCCGATTGAGGCTTGTCCGGCTCGTTGAGTTCCGTGTTTTCTTCGTCCGGTATCATCACGGCGTCCCTCACTCATAAACCTGGTCAGATTTCACTGGTGGACGATTCCGTTTCCTGGTCCTTGGAAGACCGTTCGGATCGCTGTACATGATGTTTGACCGCAGCACCGATAAACCCAGAAAAGAGTGGGTGGGCAGAGGTCGGCTTGGACTTGAATTCCGGGTGGAACTGGACCGCAACAAACCAGGGATGGTCGGGCAACTCGATGATCTCGACCAGTGACTCATCGGGACTTGTGCCGGCAAAGAGCATCGAGTGGGCAGCGAACTGGGAGCGATAGGCGTTGTTGAATTCATACCGGTGACGATGCCGCTCTGACACCTGTTCGCTCCCGTAACAGCTGCGTGTTTCACTTGTTTCCACAAGCTGGCAGGGTTGTGCACCCAGCCGCATCGTGCCTCCCTTGTCAATGATGTTCTTCTGTTCATCGAGCAGGCAGATCACCGGGTGGGGAGTGTTCTTGTCAAACTCGGAGGAGTGGGCTCCCTCGAGTCCAACCACGTTGCGAGCAAATTCGATGGCCGCACACTGCATCCCCAGGCAGATACCGAACAGCGGGATCTCTCGTTCGCGTGCAAAGCGGATTGCCTCAACCTTTCCCTCGATTCCTCGCTCACCGAAACCACCGGGAATGAGAATCCCGTCATAGCCACTCAGCAACCGTTCCGGCCCCTCCTGTTCAACCGCTTCACTTTGAATCCTGCCGATCCGGACCTGCGACCGGTGATCCATGGAGGCATGGTCAAGAGCCTCGTAGATGGACTTGTACGCATCCATATGCTCGGCATACTTGCCCACCACTGCCACGCTGAACTCGTGCTGGGGTTCCCTCAGGGCCTGCAGCAGCGCCCGCCAGTCCTCCATGTCCGGTATCCCGGAACTCAGACCGAGTTGATCCACGATCAACTCGTCGAGACGGTTCTCCATCAGGGAGAGCGGGACCTCGTAGATCGAGAAGTCCTTGTCCTTCTCCTCGATCACCGCATGCACAGGAACGTTACAGAAGAGGGCAATTTTCTCGCGATCCTCCCTGGAGATGGTACGCTCGGTGCGGCATACCAGGATATCAGGCTGGATACCGATCTGTCGCAGCTGGCCCACGCTGTGCTGCGTTGGCTTGGTTTTCAATTCCCCGGCTGCCTTCAGGTAGGGAACAAGCGTGAGGTGGATGTAGAGGCAGTTATCCTTGCCGACATCCTGGACAAACTGCCGGATCGCTTCCAGGAACGGCTGGCTCTCGATATCCCCGACAGTTCCGCCGATCTCTGTAATCACCACGTCCGTTTCGTCATCGGCAAGCTTGCGAATGACGCTCTTGATTTCGTTGGTAATATGCGGAATCACCTGGACGGTCTTGCCCAGGAACTCACCCCGCCGTTCCTTCTCGATCACCGACATGTAGATCTGGCCGGTGGTGTAGTTGGAATCCCGGGTCAGGGGCCCGTTGGTGAATCGCTCGTAATGGCCGAGATCCAGGTCGGTTTCGCTCCCGTCATCCAGCACGTAAACCTCGCCGTGCTGGTAGGGACTCATGGTGCCTGGATCCACGTTGATGTAGGGATCCAGTTTCTGCATCTTGACTCGCAGGCCGCGGCGTTCAAGCAGCATGCCAACCGAGGCACTGGTGAGTCCTTTCCCCAGGGAACTAACAACTCCGCCTGTCACAAAAATGTGTTTTGTCATACTTCGTTCCAGCTGACTTCTTTTCTTCCTGGCATGAGCATGGGGTGGCTAACCGTTACATGCCTGAATGCCAATGCCACGAAAAGTCCAAAGTAAGATCTTAACCGCTGGCCATCTTTCTGACAAACGCCCTGTAATCTTCGGGCGTATCGATGCCGATCGAGGGCTCCCTGGTAACCCCTACCAGGATGGAGCGGCCGCTGGAGAGGACGCGTAGCTGCTCGAGACTCTCAAGC
>JAPYUD010000094.1:0-9850 GCA_029936215.1 Pirellulaceae bacterium
CGCCAAGATCCGGGCCTATGTGGAGACCTATCCCACCGTCGATGCTCTTTACCTCACGCTCCCCGAGTTCCCCCAGTGGCAGGACCATGCTGAAATTGCCTGGGAGGCCCTGGGTGAAAATAGCAAGACAAGCCTGCCGCGGCTGGAGGGCCTGCTGAAGCAGGCAGAAAACAGGAAACTGATCGCCTCGGGAGAGCGCGGGCGCCAGTCGCTCAAGGGAAATGTCGTGGCCCTGGCGTTTCTCCAGCGGCTCCTGGCCAGTCACCCTGACCTGCTTGTTAGCCCCTCGGGTGAAAAAATCCAGCTGGTCGTTAACTCCGTGGACCCCGAGCTTTTCCCGATTCTCGACAGGCTGCTTCCGGAGGGTGCCTCGACGCTCAACTTCGTTGACTACACTGCCCGCCGTGTAGACCAGAATGACCACTACCTGGATCGGATGCCGACCGACAGGGTGTCGGCCCAGTTCATCACCACGCTGGCCGATGATAATGTTGGCACCCTCTCGCAACTGACGACGCGGCGACTCGAGTCGGTGATCAACAAGATCCGAAAAGCAGGCTGGGATGGATTCAGTACCCGTTACTGGATGCTGGCCGAACTGGATCCGGCCGTCCATTATCTCTCGCGTGCTGCCTGGGATGCGGAGGTAACGGCCCGGAGTGCCCACGATGAACTTTTTGCGACCATTACCGGGAAACAATCGGCTGCTGATCGGCTCTGGCTGGCAATGGGGCACATCGAGAAAGCGACCGAGCTGGTCGATAGCAACCAGCTCGGGTTTTGCTTCCCGGTCAAGGGAATGTTCATGAAACACCATACGGACTCCCCGGTTCCGGAATGGTGGAAGGAAATCAATGAAGAGTACACGGCGGCCATGATCGAGCTTTACCGGAGTCACGATGCGTCGGATCCACGGTGCCGACGGCTGCTGTTTTACTGGGCCAAGCGATCCGAGTACGTGCTGGAGTATCTCGGTGCGGTACAGGCGGTACGCGAGGCAGCGATTGCCAGGGGCAAGGGAGAGAACGAGCTGGCCATGGAAAAATATGAGATGGCGCTGGAACAGCTCTATAATTCGATCGACACGCTCAGTGACGTGGCCCAGGACCAGGGGGACCGGGGACTGATCGCCACGCTGATCAAGTTCGCCTACCAGCCACTGCTGGCGGAGATGGAAAAATTTGGCCAGCAGGAGTGAAAATAGCATATGAGGCGCCGCCTGTTTAACCAGTTGATGTCGCTCGGGGCTGGCGCCCTGGGCTTGGACAAGGCAGTCGAGGGCCAGGAGCAGGCCGGGCCGACCCCGTCGCTGGCCGGTGATGATGACCCGGTCAATATTGCGGATGTCCGTGAGTTGGCCCGGCAGACGATGGAGGCTGCCACGTTCGAGTACATCGATACCGGGTCGATGGACGAGATCACATTGCGCGAGAATATTGAGGCCTTTCGGCGACTCTACCTTGTCCCACCGCTGCTGAGGGGAGTCTCGCAGGCAGAGATGTCGACCACGGCACTGGGGGAAAAGATTGCACTTCCTATCATGCTTGCTCCGGTCGCCGGGCAGCAGCTGTTTCACCCTAACGGGGGCCTGGCAGCGACACGGGCTGCTGCTGCTGCCGGAACGATTTACTGCATGAGCAGCAGCGTGGGGAACAGCGTCGAGGAAATTGCCGGGGCCAGTCGGGGGCCCAAGTGGTTCCAGCTCTACATGCCAAAGGACCGGGGAGTCGCTCGGCAGCTTGTCCAGCGTGTGGAGAAGGCGGGTTTCAAGGCCATTATCATGACTGTCGACCTGGGTGAATGGAAAGATGCCGACCGCCGCAATAAGTTCGCCCTGCCCAAGGCGGCGCTGGTCAAGCACCTGCGGGACATTGGTTTTGACCAGGTCACGGATCGGATGAGTTACCAGGAAGTAATGGACTTTAACGCGCAGGCCTGGCAGGTCTCGCTCTCCTGGGATGTTTTCGACTGGCTGCGGTCCATTACCAGCCTGCCGCTGCTGATCAAGGGCGTTCTCCGCAAGGATGACGCGAGGCGGGCTGTCTCGATCGGACTCGATGGGATCGTGGTCTCCAATCACGGTGGCCGCCGGCTGGATGGTATGCCGGCCACGATCGATGTGCTTCCCGATATTGCCAAGACGGTCGGTGACCGTGCGGAAATCTACATGGACAGTGGGATCCGGCGAGGGACCGATGTCCTCAAGGCGCTCGCCCGGGGTGCGCGGGCGGTGCTGATCGGCCGTCCCTACGCCTGGGGCCTGGGGGCGGGTGGAGAAGGAGGCGTGCGGATCGTGCTGGAGCTGCTGCGGGAGGAATTCGAGAACACGATGGTCTCGGCGGGCTGCGCTCGACTTTCCGATATCGAGGAGTCCCTGCTGCGTTGATCTCGGCAGGTGAGAATTATTTCCCGCCAGGTTCTGCCTGGACTGCACGGCTGGGGCGAGATCGAAGGCCGGTACTGTTGATGGCGATCACGCTCAACCGGGTCCCCGCTTTCACGCTCCCGGCAGGGAGGACCAGCTTCATTTCAGCGATCGGCGAGGCGGGTGTGTCGTGATACGACATGCCCTGGAAAAGCGGGCGGCCGAAGCGGTTGACCGGCTCCTCGGGGTGGGAAGCAAGTTGTTCGCCGTCAGCCAGGATGATGAAACGCTGGAGACCACTCTCAAGGTCCGCCTGGCAACTCCAGAGTAATTCGATCGTGCCATCTGCCTGGTGGCTGACTGTAAGGTTTGTTGGCGGAAGCGGTGGAGTACTGTCGCTGGTGGCGCCCTTCTGGACGTACTCTTCCCAGGCACGGGCGACCTCCCGGTTGGGTAGCCAGACAGAGATGCCACGGGGGCCCTGGAAACGGACCTGGGGCTCTGCCTTTGTCCCCAGCAGCGGTGCCAGGTAGTGATGGTACCAGTCCACTGGCCGGAGTGACTTGTCGGTGGCCCTGCTGCGAGGTAATCGCATTGCCAGGCAGGCATCGAAATAGGGAATCGCCAGGTATCGCGAATCACCACACTCGTGAGCGGTAAGCGGGTCCGGGGAAAAACCAATCGGGGCCCCGCGGGCGCGGTAGTACTTGAACATTGCCAGGGTGCCTTCCCAGGCGTTAATGAAACGGCCCTCGTTTTCCTTGATCCCGGGGTTGCACATCACCGGAACCCTGAGCACGGCCGGAGTAATGCTGGGTTTCTCGATCTCGCCCTTTTGCCAGTAACCGAAAGCAGTGCCCGATCGAAGCCAGATTGCCACGATCCGCTGCGGATGGATGGTCTGCATCAGGCTGGCCCAGAATCCGCCCCCCGAGTGTCCCCAGAGACACCAGGGAGCCTGCTTTAACTCGGGATGATCCGATTCGCTGGCGAAATGGTCGATCGCACGAAGGAAAGTCTGGTTGGAACCGTTGCGGGGATCACACCAGGTGCGGCAATTGGCACCCGCCGAGAGGTAACGGGACCCCATCAGGGCACAATCCCACTTGCGAGCCAACGCCTGCCAGTGAAGGTCCCGGTGAGCCGTCAGCCCACCGGTCTCGGCACCCTCCCCACAACCATGCTGATGGACGATGATTCCGCGTATCGTGGTGACGCCGTCCGGCACCCAGAGAAAGTAATTCGATTCGATGGAGAGTTCGCCGGGAGTTACGGAGGGAGCGAACGTGACCGAGTACGTGGAATCGGCGGCCAGGATGGCGGGAAGAGGAAGTGCCAGCAGAAAAAACGCGACAAGAGACTTCATGGTATGGATCTTTCTGCCAGGGAGAGTTGAATTCACTGTGATTTCAAGAAATCTAACCTGCCGGCCGGCGGTGTGCTAGGTGCGGCAGTACTGTGACTGGCGAGGAGCGCGGTAACCGAACGCCAGTTGTGACGTCTGCTGTTGCCGGTGACCATCGACGCGCGAATCATGGGCCGCTTCCAGCAGGCCGCTTACCAGCAGGGTTCGTTCGATGGGATAGTTCGGCCTGCCGGTCACGATCATCTGTTCGATGTGGTGGGCCAGGCAGGCGGAATAGACCACGTTGGGGTTGGGAGGCAGGTGGAACTTGGTTGAGAGCACCTCCTGACGCTTATCGCTGCGGACCGCGGCCGTGTAATCACCGGTTGCCCCGGGCAGCATCAGGAGCGTCCCCTTTAGTCCGTCCCGGTAACGAACCAGAACCGCCTTGGGATCGGTGACGATCTTCTCAAGGACGCCCGCTGCCGCCAGGTCCTGCGTGCGGGCATCGACCAGCGTGATTCCCTCCACCAGGTCCGAGCGTGAAAGTGCCCGGGACATCAGCTCGTGTGACCAGGCCTGCTGGTGCATCGCCTTCCAGACCGCGTCGCCCTCCAGGAGCTGCACGCTCTGGATCCCGGTCTCGCCCCCCTTTCGTCGTTCGACCAGGCACTGCATCGCCTCGAGCGCGTGGAAGCCAGAGGAATCGAGGGAGGTGCTTGGCCCGATCGTTATCGCCTCGCTGATCGGTGCCCCCAGCGGGACCTCCATCTCGGGCATTCGCCAGGTGACCGGCAGGCTGGAACCGGCCAGCATGGGAAAGCCCAGCCGCCGACTGGCCTCCACCATCACCTCGGCCTTGTTGAAACTGTAGGAGAGATGCTTGTCATTAAAGACAGGGACCGACTGGTTGTCCGTATCAAAGACATCCACCACCTGTTCAAAGAACTCGGCCCGCGGGTAGAGATGCTGTCCCTTCTCGTTATAGGGATACTCGCCATGCTCGGCGATGATTACCACGCCGTCGACTGCCAGCGAATCACCGCCACACCGCAGCGCCTCGGCAATCGTCGGGTAAAGGCCGAAGCCAAACTGGCGGGCACGCCCGGGAGCCAGGTCCCCCTGCGGAAAACCGTATTCTGCTTCGCGTGATTCCATGTCTGCCGCCGTCGGCTTCTGGGCCACGTAGGCCGAGACGACCTCGACGTCCGGTGTATGCCAGTCCCCTTCCCAGGGGTAACCGACCAGGAAACGGTCGCCAATATGCTGGCCGTGTTTGAGGTAGGACCAGAGCGTGGTCAGGATGGCAATCCGTTTCCGTGGTTTCCCCTCGGCTGCCGCGGTGGGTCGCACCAGCGAACCGGCCAGCGCGGTGGCGGTGGCCATCTCGAGGAAGTCGCGGCGTGTTTCGTGACCAGCCATTGTCAATTGCTCCAGTAGGTAGAGTGGCGGGTAGGCTGGTACTGGATCCCCAGGTGCGGGGTGATCAGGATCTGCTGTCCCTGGAAGAGCGATTCCACACCCGAGGCAGTCAATCCCGTCGTCAGCAGGGTTCGCTCGACCGGGTAGGGAGCCTGGCCGGTGTGAAAGAGCTGCTCGGTGGCATGGGTAAGCGGGTTGAAGAAATTACAGACCTCACGCGGAGGCAGGAACATCTGCAGCGAAAGAGGTTTTTGTTTCCCGGACAGACGGGCGGCGAAGGTGAAATCATTGACCACGCCCTCGATCAGCAGCATGCTCATCTTCAGACCGTCGCGGTGCTGGTATCGGTAGAGGACCGGTGTGTTGGAATTGTCCTTGGCGGTCATCCGCCCCTGGATCTCGTCGGAGCTGGGGAGGTGGTGGTTGAAACCCTGCCGGGTGGGGACCAGGCGGTGACTGCGGCAGAGGCAGGCGCGGAATAGCTCCGGATCCCAGCCGCCGGCATCGAAGGAACCGGAGCGAAGGGCCGCCATCACGGCGTCGGCTCCCCGGACCGCGTGGATCCAGGCAACCCCGCTTTCGCCACCGCGGCGACGTTCGACCATCGACTGCATCGCCTCGAGGGCATGGATGTCGTAGCCATCCACGCCGCCCACTGCGACGCACATTGCTTCCTCGACCCGTGCGCCCAGCGGCATGTCGACCTGGGGAAGGCGGCGCGTGACTGGCAGCGAGGAGCCGGCCAGCAGGGGAAAGTCCAGCTCACGGGAGAGCTGAACCATCTCGCGGGCCCATTCCCACTTCCAGGAGAGGTGCTTGTCGTTAAAGACCGGCACGCTCCGCCCGCTGTTGCGAAAAACGTCAACGATCTGCTTGTAGAATTCGTAACGAGGATAAAGATGCTGTCCCTTCTCGTTAAACGGGTAGTTTCCGTGCTCCCCGATCAACAGCACCCCGTCCACCGCCAGCTTTTCCCCGCCGAGTGTGAGCGCCTCGGCAATCGTTGGATAGATTTTCATCTGCGGGCACTGGGCACTGCGGGACCGGCTGAGTTCGCCATCCGGTTGCTGGTCAGTGTAGAGCGAGACCAGGTCGATGTCGGGAAGGTGATGACGGCCGTTCCAGCTGTAGCCAAAAAGGTAACGATCCAGGATGTGCTGCGCGTGCGAGTAGCGGCGGTACTCGGTGACGACGGCAGCAATGCGAGGTCGTTTCATCAGTTTCCCATTCGGGTGAACATTAGAAGGCGAAAATCCATCACCTGCGAGCCGGGAATCTCCAGGGCTCGCAGCGTGAGCATGCTGCGGCCTGCCTCGAGCTTGATCGAGCCAAGTTTCAGGGCGCGGAAATCCTTCACATACGATTCTGTCCGCTTGACCCGGTCATGCTCTGCCCCCTCCAGCGGCGGATCGTGGGGCTTCGTAATGCGACCGGTAAGTACGCTCTCGCCATGGCGCAGCTCAAACAGTGAGCCGATGTCTGCTTTTGGGCAGCTGTAATAGAGCTCCACCCGGTAGGTCCCTGCCTGGCGAACTTCCACGTCCCACTCGATGCGGTCGTCGAGGCTGGTCCAGTTGGTAAAGAACGAGCAGTTTGGATAGCGGTTGGATCGCTGGATGTTGCCCGTTGTTACCCCGTCCCGTGCCGGGATCTGGGTGTACCGGAAAACTGCATCGCCAAGCAGAAAGGGACGGTCCTGCGTGTCATGGCCGGGAAGGATCTCTTCCTTCCAGTCAGCAGCCGCGGCCTTCAGGCGGGCGGTAAGTTGCGGGTTGGCGGCAGCCACGTCACGGCGCTGGCCGGGATCCTCGGGCATGTCATAGAGCCGGCCCTGGTGGTCCAGGCGGTACTGCTGGGTCCGCACGCTGACCCGGCCCTTCCAATGCGAGAAGATCATTCGCTCGGGCCAGTCCGTCCCGGAACCGGACAGAAGTGGCTTGAGGCTGACCCCATCAAGTGGTTGTTTGCTGGCGACCGGGATGCCGGCCAGGTCGGCCAGCGTGGGCAACAGGTCAATCGCGGCGGAAATCTGCGTGATCTCGCTTTCGGCCTTGATATGGCCGGGCCAGCGAATTGAGAGCGGTGATCGAACTCCTCCCTCGTCGGTGGATCCCTTGCGGCCCCGCATGTCGCCATTCCAGCGAAAACCGTTGGGGCCGTTGTCCGCGAAGTAAACAACGATCGTGTCCTCGGCAAGGTCCAGCTCATCGAGCCGGTCCAGCAGCCGGCCAACGTTCCAGTCGATGTTCTCGCACATCGCCAGCGCGGCCCGCACGTGGCCGATGTTCTCGCGGTCCGGCTGACGGTTGTGCATTTCCAGTGTCTTCTCCTTGAACGTGTCCCACCACCGGTCCGGAACCTGCATGGGGGAATGCGGCGTGTTGTAAGGGAGGTAGACGAAAAAGGGCTGGTCCTGGTTCTGCTCGATGAAACGGATCGCCTGGCTGGTGAAGTCATCGATCACGAAGCCCTCGCCCCGGACCAGCTTGCCGTTATGTTCCAGTACGGGATTGTAATAGTTGCCCCAGTGGCCGGAGCAGAACCCGTAGTACTCGTCAAAACCCCGCCCGTTGGGGTGATAGGGATACTGCATGCCGTTATGCCACTTGCCAAAGGCGGCGGTGGCGTAACCCGCGGCCTTGAAGGTCTGGGCGATGGTCATTTCGTCCAGGTCCATTCGCTCCCCGCCGGCGGAGGTGCTAAAAACGCCGCTCCTGGGGTGGTAGCGGCCAGTGAGGAACTCGGCACGGGTGGGAGAGCAGACCGGGCAGACGTAAAAGCGGTCAAAACGGGCGCCCTGGCGTGCCAGTTGGTCAATCCGCGGGGTACTGAGGTTACTGTTTCCGTTGATGCTCAGGTCGCCCCAGCCCTGGTCGTCGGTGAGGAAGACTACCACGTTGGGGTTTTCAGCGGCGGGAAGTGTTCTTGTGGTCGAAAATGATCCCAGGAGGATCGTAGCGAGAAGAAGGACGAAGAATGTGTTTTTCATGAGTGGTGCCTGAAATGGCTGCGGAAAAAATGGACACCATGATTATCGGTCGTGGTGCGCGGCAGGCAAGCGGTTGGGGAGGGGATTAAAACAGGTCGGAGATCGGTTGCCCGTGGTAGACAGGATGTGGCCTGCCAAGCGAGTCGGTCCAGCGGGCCCCCGGTGGCAGGCCGAGGGCATGGTAAATCGTGGCCGCAAAGTCCTCGGGCCGCTGGGGGCTGTCGGCCGGGTAGGCGGCAATCCGGTCCGAGGCTCCGATCACGCGCCCCCCCTGTACACCTCCCCCGGAAAAAAGTGCTGTCTGCAGCGCACCCCAGTGATCCCGGCCGGGCGTGACGTAGGCGTTGGGGACCTTGAAGATCTTCGGCGTGCGTCCGAATTCCCCGGCGATCACCACCAGTGTTCTCTCCAGGCGGCCGGCCTGGTGAAGATCTTCCAGCAGGGCGGCAATCGCCTGGTCGGCAGGGGGGTAGAGCAGGTCACGCGAGATCTTGAAAATGCCCCCATGCAGGTCCCAGGTGTTGTAGTTTCCCAGGTTCGCCTGGACCAGCGTGACCCCGGATTCGACAAGCCGGCGAGCCATCAGCAGTGTCCAGCCAAAAAGGTTGCGGCCGTAACGGTCGAGGGTGTCCTCGTCGGCATGGACCACGTCGAAAGCCTGCTTGACTTTCTCGTCCGTGAGCAGGGAGACAACCGACTGGCGAAAGCGGCTGAGCTTCTGTACCCGGGCCATGCGATCCAGCTCGCGGCGCTGGCTCTCGATGGTCTCGAGCAGCTGCACGCGACGAGTCATCTGCTGGAAACTCATGCCATCGGGCAGCTGGATCGTGGGCGCCTCGAAAACAGAGTGGTCGACGACCTTCTTTTCATAACGGCGGCTGTAGGCATGGTCGGGGTAGGCGCCCTTGATATCATTGCCCCGGTAAGGGGATGCCTCCACGAACCAGGGGTCGTACCGTTCTCCCATCATTCCGGCGAACTGGCCGGGGGTGACCGCGCCCCCCTGGTTCATGTTCACCAGCCGCTGGGGGACGACCATGGCCTGGGGGAGGCCGCCCGAACGCGGCTTGACCATGCGGCCCACCGTGGCAGTGATGGACGGCCAGTCGGTCGCCTGGGGAGTCTTTTCCTTGTACCCGGGCGGAAGCTCCGAGCGGCCGGTCAGCATCAGCGTGTGGGCCTCGTTGTGCTCATTGGAAAAGTGGGTCAGGGAGCGGACCTGGGACCACTTGTCACTCTGGGCAGCAATTCGAGGCAGGTGCTCACAGACCTGGATGCCGGGTGTGCGCGTGGGGCGGGGCTGGAATTCGCCTCGTATTTCCAGCGGGGCGTTCGGTTTCATGTCAAAGCTGTCAAGCTGGGAGAGCCCGCCGGAGAGGAAGATGAAGATCACGGCATCGGCAGATCCTGTACCGGGATTCGCAGCCGGCGCCAGGCTTGCCATTTCCAGCCCGAGCATTCCCAGGCTCCCCGCCTGCAGCAGGCAGCGGCGAGAGATGCCGGGGCTGGAGTGCGATACAGGCCTGGTCATGGTCAACTGGTCATGGGGTTGGGAGGTTCATGTGTCAGCTTCGGTCCAGTCATTTCTACCGCCGGATCTGGCAGCCGGGCAGGGCGGTCTGGAGTCGTTTGACCGCCTCGTCACTGACCGGCGCGTTGGCGATATGTAATTGCTCGAGCGTTGTTAGCGGGGCAAGCTGGGCCAGGCCCTCGTCGCTGATCTTTGCTC
>JAPYUD010000095.1:0-9837 GCA_029936215.1 Pirellulaceae bacterium
GCCGCTAACGCCCGGTGCACGATGAACTGGTTCGTTCCCCAGTAGAAACAGTGCATGAACATCAGTCCGGTTAAGACTCCGGACCAGGGAAGATCCGGGTGATTGGTTGGCAGGTAGAGGTTCATCTTGGAACTGGCGGCGGCATTGTCTAGTGCCATCATTTCTCCCCAGCCACCAATCGCATGGAAAGTGGCGAAGGCGACACCGATCCCGGCTAACAGCATCAGCACCGACTGGATGACATCGGTGTAGATGACTGCCTTGAGGCCACCCAGGATCGTGTAACTGGCGGCAATCACCCCCAGGGCAATCACGAACCAGATGTAGTAGGTCATGTTGACCATTCGCTTGATCTTGGCTGGCCTGGCCAGCTGGGCAAGCGTGCTCTCCGGATCATCGAGCTCTAAGTCGGCGTCCTTTTTCTCCGCGGCTTGAACCCCGTCGCTGGCTGCTGCCTCGGTGGCGATGGCGTTGCCTCCCATCAGTTCACAGATCGTTCGAGAACCGATGTAGAGTGCCGGGACCATCTGCACGAAGGCCATCAAGGTGACCATGATCACCGCATACATCAGCCGGCTACGATGGTCGAAACGTTTTTCCAGGAACTCCGAGAGCGTGTAGATCTTCAGCTTGCGATAGACCGGCAGGAAGCCATAACACATCAGCAGCAGTCCGGCGATCGCTCCCAGCTCGAAGTGGCTCTGGGCAAAGCCGATACTGAAACCGATCCCCAGCATGCCAACCATGTGGTTGGCACTGACGTTACTGCCGAAGATCGAGCCGGCCACCCCGAACCAGCGGATGCTGCGACCAGCCAGGAAGTAGTCTTCCGAGGACTTGTCCTTGCGACCGGCCCAGAAGCCGATCAGCATGACACCAATCAGCGTGCCAAAGAAGATGACGTAATCGAGAAGTCCAAGTTGAATAGTCATGCGTTCTCAACAAGTTCACGGAGTCGCTTGATGCCCAGGTCCAGTACCTCGGCAGGATCCTGTTCCCAGAGTTGCCGGTTAAACAGTTCCAGGCTGAGCATTCCCTGGTAACCGATCGATCGCAACATGGCGATTTCTGTTTTCAGGTCAATCACCCCGTCCCCGATCATCACGCGATCCGGATCGGTCTGCTGGCCGGTCGGGATATCCGGGGCAGCGTCATCAATATGGTAATGGCTGATGCGGTGGGCCGGGAGGCTTGCCAGCAGTTCCGCTGTCGAATCGCTGTTCCAGGTATGAAAGGCATCCACGATCAGCGTGGCATCGGTATCCCCCACCTGTTCCACGATCGAGACGGCCTGGTCGAGCGTGGAAACGGATCCAAAAAAACTGACGTACTCGAAGGTCGTGCAGATACCGACCTGGCGGCCAAGCTCGAGCAGTTCGCCGTAACGGTCCACCAGTTGTGCTTCCGGACATGCTTCCCGTGGAGGGGTGGCAACCACGTAGCTGGCTCCAATGCGGGCAGCCAGTTCCATCCGCCGGCGGGCCTCGTCCAGCATCAGGGGGTATTCCAGACCAGTTGCTTCTCCCCATTGCCGGAGTGCAATCATGCTGGGGACCTCCAGACCATGGTCGGCAAGGGCCTTTTCCACGTCACCGATTTCGCCTCCCCTGCCGACGTGCTCGTAAAGATCGTTGATCCAGAGCTCGATCCCTGCGAAACCAGCCTCGGCGGCAAGGCGGATTTTCTCCAGCAGTGGCTGGGGCCGGATCGTGCTGGTATTGAGACAGAGTTTGAATGACAAGCGAGTGGTTCCTGCGTCGACTATTATTTTTTTCGTTTGGGCGTTTTTCCAGGGCCCGGTAGCCGGTGCCACCGCCCGCTTGTTTTAACACAGTCGGCCCCGGTTTGCTGATGCCGTGCTGGTTTTCCTCGATCCGGAGACGTGTTAAAACCTGCTATCGCCATCTGGGGACGAACCGCTCCTCAATGGCCCGTTCCAGATCCTTCCCGACTGACTTCCGAGCAAAGGTTTCCCATGCCCACCGTGTTGATTTTCCCCGAGGCGTATTACAAGACCGACGCTCCCTATGTCCAGATGTTCCAGGATGCAGGATTCGAGATACGTTATCCGGAGGATCCCACCTTCACCCGCGGACTCCACGGGGAGGAGGAGACAATCCGGGTGATCGAGGGTGTCGATGCCACGGTGGCCGGCGGAGAGCATTACACGCCGCGGGTGATCGAGTCACTGCCGCAGCTGAAGGTGATTGCTCGTGCCGGGGTAGGCTTTGACCGCGTCAACGTGGAAGCGGCTTCCGCACACCAGGTGGCAGTGACAGTCACCCCGACCAGTAACCATGAATCGGTCGCTGAGCTGACGCTTGCCTTGCTGTTTGCCGTGACCAAACGGATCGTGATCAACGACCGGGCGGTACGGTCGGGTGAATGGCCAACCGACCTGCTGATGCCGATTCGCGGCCAGACATTTGGCATCCTGGGGCTAGGTCGAATTGGCCGCAGCACGGCAGTGCGTGCACGTGCCCTGGGGATGGAGGTGCTGGCCTGTGAGAAGTACCCGCAGCAGGACTTTGTCCAGGAGCAGGGCATCGAGCTGGTCGATTTCCAGCAGCTTCTTGAGCGGAGTGATATTGTCAGCATCCACTGCCCGCTTAACGACGAGACACGGGGCATGATGAACCGCGACGCTTTTGCCCTCATGAAAGAACGCTCCATCCTGCTCAATACCGCCCGCGGAGGCGTGGTAGCGGAGGCGGATCTGCTGGAGGCTCTCCAGCAGGGGACGATTCATGCGGCCGGCCTGGATGTCTTTGAAGAGGAGCCGACCTCCGCGGACAACCCCCTTTTCCAGCTTGATAACGTGGTGGTCAGCCCTCACAAGGCAGGTACCGATGAAAAATCATCGGAAGGGATGGGGGTGGAAGCGGCCGACTGCATTATCAAGCTCTCTCGCGGGGAGTGGCCGGAGGGAGCGGTGGTCAATGACCAGCTCCGCGAGGGCTGGAGCTGGGAACGCTGATCCAAGGGCGGCTAGCGTTGTTCCACACCCGCCGATGCTTCTAGCAGAAGAGGTTCCTGCTGGCAGCTTCCCAGCCGGTTTCCATCCAGCAGGTTTGCCTCACCGGTGCCGGTAAAGCGGACCAGGTGCCGGGCCAGCGGCGGGGAGCGACGGTCCGTCAGCAGGCAGTTGGCGATCGTGATCCAGCTGCTGTCGTTGACATCAATTCCGAGTGGGACGCCGTCCAGGAGCTGGCAGTGGCCAACCGAAATTCGCTGGCATCGGACCAGTTCCAGCAGGGATCCGCCGGACGCCTGGCCACTCTCTGAATCATCCAGCCAGCTGCAGCTGTTAAGGATGCAGTCACTTGAATCGACCAGTCGCACGCCGCAGCCGAGGCTGGGGGTGTGGCGGCGAAAGTTATTGTTCCCGATGGTCACCAGCTCGCACTGTTCCAGCAGGATGTTGCGGTTGGCCGCCGAGTAGATGCAGTTGCCACTGATCACGATGCCGCGGCAACCGACCAGGTGGATGTTGTTTTCCTGGCTTCCGATGATGTTCCCGCTGATCGTCCAGAGCCCGGGCCGCAGGTTCTGTTGCTGGTCATCCCGGATGAGGATATTAGCGCCTCCCGGTGAGGAGGTTGCCTGGATCGTGTTCGAGGCAACGGTCACCTCGTTGACGCTTGCTCCCGGGGCCGAGACATCGACGTAGATCTCGGCTGTCGGTTCGGGCTCGGTGCCGTGCTCGGCGTGATTGTTGTACTCGATATCATTCCCGGTGATCTGCAGGTTGCGGACCTCGGACTTCTCCAGCCGTATGCCTCCCAGCCGGTTGTAGCTGATGTGGTTCCCGGTGATGTTCACCTGGTGCAGGTTCACCTCGTCAAAGAAGATGCCGGCGCCGGTATTGTTGTAGATGTGACAGTGGTTGATCAGCACGTTCCGGTTTCGCTTGTGCAGTCGAATCCCGTTTCGCACACCGTGGATCAACAGGCTTGTCAGGACAGGCTGCAGGGTACCAACCAGCTCCAGGCCATCGGCTTCGGCGTGCTCGGCGGTAATTTCCAGCCCCGAGATCGTGGGCATGCGTTCCCGTTGCCTGGCGATTTCCGAGCGTGTGCCCGGGTCTCCCGTACCATTATGGGTACCGACCAGTCGCAGTGCCGGTCCCGGGCCGGTCATCACGATGCGTGCTGTCCCCCCGCTCCCCTCGATACTGATCGGTCCCTGCTTGTTGACGTCAATCTCGATGGTGCGGCTGATCCGGTAGCTTCCTCGCGGTAGCCGGATCCGGCCATCGCCCTGCTCGATAATATGTTCCAGGGCCGCGGTGTCATCTGTCTTCCCATCGCCCTGTGCTCCAAACGCCTTGAGGTTGCTCATCGGGATCTTCTTCCTTTGAGGTTGCGGTCCGGTTTATTCCAGCGTCTCGAGTTCATCGAGAAGGGCGTCCAGCTCATCGGCCGGGAGAGTTGGTTTTCCAGCCTGTCGTTTTTCCAGTGGTGTCTCGTCCCCATCCACCGGGGACCGACCCGCCATGATCAATTGTTCGTCCCGTTCCCTGGCTGCCACGTCTGCTGCCTCGGGCTTGCCGAAAAGCAGCGAGAGGTCGATCTTGAGATTTCCCACGTCGACCGGTGCTCCGGCGATGGCCGGGGTCTTGTGTTGCGGAAAGACAATCGCGTTTTCCGGGCAGACCCGGCTACAGGCCGGGCATCCCTTGCGACAGTTATCGGGCTGTTCCACGAGGATGGTCTCTGCACGGTCGACACCGTAAACGCCGAACAGGCAGAAATCGATACACTCCATGCAGTTGGTGCAGCGGCTGAAATCGATCACCGGGTACCAGCGGCGAGCACTGTTTTCCTCGATCGCGGGCGGAAGAGATCCGGCATCCTCTGCCTGGGGGTTCCCTGGTTGCTGGTATCGGGCACGCTGTTCGGCGGTGGGGTTTCCCTCGATCCACTGCTCGAGGGAACTTGCCACGATCCGTTCGGCTTCCTCGATGAAGTCTTCCGCGGAGCTGCTGCTCTGGAGGTTAATGCAGTAAATCTGCCGTTCAGGCAAGGGGCGGCTGTCGATGACCCGGGAAAGCTCCTCTCCCTGCTCGTCCTCGAGTTCATCTTCCAGCTCATCCTCGTCATCCGCCGAGCCATGTTGCAGCTCGATCTCGCCGACCGTACCACGGATTCCCTGCCGGTCGAGGATCCAGTGAGCTGCCCGCTGGTAGTTCCAGGAAAAGACAAGCATCTCCTGCTCGACGTTGCCAAGCGCCTCAAGTGCTGGCCCGTCCGGCTTGAGGTCGTAGAGGTTGGCGATCATCGTGACATCGAATTCAGGATGCCGATGGAGCTGGCCAGCGATCTCCTTTTCCAGCTCCCGCTTGACGGGATGGTGGCTCTGTCCAAGGGAAATAAAAACGGGGAAACCCACGGCTGGCTCCGTAGAGGGATGTGTCGCAGGGGACTCAGCCGAGTTGTCCCTTGATGGTTCGCTGGGTAATCTTCCAGACATCTTCCAGGTGCACCATGTACTCCTGGGCGGTCATCAGGTCGGCAGTTGTATTGTCGTCAGCGGGACATATCTCGAACAACCACCCATCTCCATATTTGTCCAGATTGATTCCGGAGGGATCTGTCATCAACTGCTCGTTCAGAATCGTCAGCGTCCCCCCGATGGGGGCATAGAGCGAGCTTTCAGCCTTCTTGCTCTCGATCGAACCGAGCTCCTGCTGATGCTGGAGTGTCACGCCGGCGTCAAAGTTCCAGTCCAGGAAGTAGACGTCCTGCAGCAGCCGGACGGCGTAGGCAGTAAAGCCGAAGCGATAAACGTTCTCGCGTCGCTGCGCCCACATGTGGTTCCTGGCGTACTGGAATTCGACAGGCAATTCCGCCGGGAATTCACCCATCTGGAACACCAACGGGTCACTCATGTGTAACGAACCCCCTGGTGTTGCTCTTCAAAGAAGGCAGGCAGCAGTGCGTCGGCACGGAGTAACCCCTGGCGGGTCAGCTCGATACGGTTCTCGCTGTACTGAAGGAGACCTTCCTGCTGGTAACCTTCCCAGGTCGATTTCCACTGCGTGAGAATGTCGACGGAGAACTTTTCCTGGAAGTAGCTGGTGTCGAGGTAGCCTTTCTTGAGCTGCAGGATCATCTCGCGGATCAGCAGCTGGCCCGGGCTGGGACAGTTCCCGCGTCCCAGCGGGAGCCGGTCGTCATTGAGCAGGGTTCCCACGTAGTCATCCCATTCCGGCAGGTTCTGATAGTGAACTCCCGAGACATGGCCAAAGCTGGCGATGCCGGTGGCCAGCAGGTCCGACCCCATCCAGAGGTTGTCGCGGTAACTGAAAGTCACTTTCTCCGGATTCTTGACCATCGTGTAAGCACTCGAAACGTGGTAGCCGGCCTCGGCAAGCTGGCTGAAGGCCTCGTCGACCCAGCGCCGCTTGGTTGGCCAGTCCGCCACCGGTGTCTCGACCCGGTTTCCCAGGATGTCCTGGGAATAGACCGTGTTAAAGGGTAACTCCATCTGGTAGATCGTCACGCTCTCGGGGTCCAGTTCGATGGTCAGGCGGATATTCTCCTGCCAGTTCTCGTCGGTCTCTCCCACCATCCCCGAGATCAGGTCGATGTTGACATTGTCGAAATCCGCTTTCTTGATCCACTCCCAGGATTTGTAGACTTCCGGCGAGAGATGGGCTCGTCCGTTCTCCTCGAGGATCTCGTCGCTGAAGTTCTCTATTCCCAGGCTCAAGCGGGTCACGCCAAGCTGTTTGAGCGTCTGGATCTTGGGTTCCGAGAGCGTCCCTGGTTCACACTCGAACGTGACCTCCTCGGCATCATCCCAGTTGATGTTGGCACGCAGCCGATCGACCAGGCTGGTCAACTGTTTGGGGCTGAGGAAGGAGGGGGTACCGCCACCGAAGTAGACGAAGCGGAAGGGGCGCCCGCCCATGACAGGCAACTCGCTGACCAGTTCGATTTCGCGCGAGAGTGCGGAGACGTAGAGCTCGATATCCGAGGCCTTGTTATCGGTGAAGACCTTGAAGTAGCAGAACTTGCAGCGCTTGCGGCAGAAGGGAATGTGCAGGTAGAGTCCCAGCGGGGTTTCCACCGTCGGCGGAGACTGGAGCGCACTTTTGACCTCGGCCAGGGATTCCTGGTTCCAGGTGGAAAAGGGTGGATAGTTGGAGATGAAATAACTCCCCACCTCGGTCTTGGTTGGCTCGCTGGTCATCGATGTCCTGGTGGCAGGATTGGTGTGTGTGCTGGAACGGGTGGCCGTTTATTTCTTTTTCCCGAAACAGTAAACGGTTCCCTCGTCACTGGCGATTACCAGTCTTCCGGCGGCAATCGCGGCGGAGCCGACAAATCCGTCGCCAGTTTCATATTCCCAGGTCGGCTTGCCAGACTTCAGGTCCAGCCCGTAAATACGGCCGTCGGAGCCTCCCACGTACACTCGATTGCCGATGATGACCGGGGAGGAATCCACACGGCCACGGGTGGTAAACTGCCAGAGCTGCTTGCCGTTGTCCGGGTCCATTGCCCTGATTTGCTTGTTGCGCCCGCCCACCAGGACGAAACCATTGGTGATCGCGGCACTGCTGCGGAACGGAAGGGCGGATTCCGGGTCGGCGTATTTCCAGGCGACCTCGGCCTTGCGCCAGTCGATGGCAAAAAAGACCCCTCCCTCGGTGCCAAAAAAGACGCGGTCTCCAAGCACCGCGGGCGTGACCCCGCTGGGGCCATCGAGTAACACGTTGGCAACGGGCTTCCCCTCGTCAATGTCAATAATGTGCAGTCGTCCATCACAGCCAACCAGGAAACAGCGGTTTCCGACAATCGTCGGGCTGCAGCGGATCTGGTCAGCAATCTCGTATTTCCAGGCAAGTTTTCCGTCGGCCGCGTTGAGACAGTAGAGCGTGGCATCCTGCGAACCGATCAGCACCTTGTCCTTGTAGAAGTTGGCACTGGAGTCAATTTCTGCCTGGGTTGCAAATGCCCAGAGCGGCTTGCCAGTGGGAGCATCGACGCAGTAAAAACGGCCGTCATAATCTCCCACGTAAACCCGCTGGTTGTGGACCGCAGCGGAGGCAATGAAACCGCCATCGATCTTGTATTCCCAGGCCTTCTTGCCGTTCTTTAGTGAGAGCGCAAACAGCGTTCCGTCCAGGTCGGCGATGTAGACGATTCCGTCGACCACGGCCGGTGTCCCCTCGAAAGCTCCTTCCTTGACATGGAACTTCCAGAGCAGTTCCGGTTTTTCTACCAGCGTCCCGGTGGCCACTCCCTGCGAGAGCGAGTTGCCCCGGAACAGCGGCCAGTTACTGCTGGACGCTGGTTTCACATCCGGCTTGCCGGCCTCGATGGCAGGGAAGGCAGCGACAATCGCCAGCACCAGGATTGCAGGCAGGAGCAGGCGGGTGCGGGTATGGGGTGTGGAATTCATGGCAGTGGAGGAGGTAGGTGAAGGATTGGCCACGGCAGGACTTGCTAGAAGGCAGCCTGGTAAAGTGCCTTGAAGTCCTCCACTGTTACTTTACGGGGGTTGAATTGGGCTGTCCACTGTTGAGCTGCCTGACCGGCGAGCTCCTCCAACCGTTCCTCGTCAACTCCGCAGCGAGAGAGCTGTCTTGGCAATCCAGCCTGGCTGGTCAGTTGTTCGATAAAGTCCGCCAGTTGCTCGAAATTGCCCGCCGGGAGCCGGTTATCAAGAGCATGGCTTGCGGCCAGCAATTCTGCATAGTGCTCGGCAGAGGTTTGGCCGTTAAAGCGAATCACGTGGGGCAGCATGATGGCGATCGCCTGTCCATGCAGGATGCCGTATTCAGAGGTCAACGGATTTGCCAGTGAATGGGCAGCTCCCAGCATCGAGTTCTCGATCGCGACACCTGCCAGGCAGGCCCCCAGTTGCATCGCGGCCCGGGCTTCGAGACAACTCCCATCCTCAAGGACGCGGGGGAAGTTGCTGGCTAATAGCTGCCAGGCTTCCCGGCTGAAGACCATGGATATTGGATTTCGGCGAGTGGTGACATAGGTTTCCAAGGCGTGGGCAATGGCATCAATCCCTGTGAGGGCGGTTACCTGGGCTGGTTGTGTCAGGGTTAACTGGGGGTCCAGCAGCGCGATCCGGCAACTTGCTCGCCTGTCGCCACAGGCCATCTTGATGTGTGAGTTAGCATCGGAAATGAGTGCAAAGGACTGGGTCTCACTTCCGGTCCCGGCCGTCGTGGGAACCGCGATCATCGGTAACATCTCACCGGTCGCCTTACTGGTTCCCCAGTAGTCCTTGATCTCTCCACCGCACGAATAGACAAAATTGATTCCCTTGGCGCAGTCCATGGAACTGCCTCCACCGAGACCAACCAGCAGCTGTGGCTGGAATTCCCGGGCCACCGCCAACCCTTTTTCGACGTCCCCGGTGGTCGGGTTCTCCTGGACATCGGAGAACACCCGTGTCTCGATCCCGGCCGCCACGAGCGAGTCACAACCGAGCTGGGTGTGGCCCACCGAGATAATTCCCGGGTCACTTACCAGCAGTGCTCTTTTGACAGAGAATTCTGCTGCCAGGCTGCCCAACTGATCGATAGCGCCGGGGTGGTGAATGATGCGTGTTTGCGGTGCAAAGTCGATCGACTTCATGAGAGTCTTGCAGGGTTGCCCGGCGACTGGAAAAGCGTGAGTCCGACTCGCCGGTGGCCTTTTCAGGGAGGTGGGTGAGCGTGGGGTGGATGAACCTAGAGGGTGGCCTGGACCTCTTCGGTTACCTGGTACGCTCGAGATCGGAAGAGGAAATCGATGATGCTGCCCTCGTGCGGCTGTAACCAGTTTAACTTGCTGGTCGGGATGGGGCCAATGTTCAGACGGTCAATAAACG
>JAPYUD010000096.1:0-9836 GCA_029936215.1 Pirellulaceae bacterium
GAATAGCATCGGGCAATTCTCGATACCGATCCTGACGTCACGCTGCTCGGCAAACTGGACAATCGGCTTCCATGTATCGAGCATGCGGGGCCAGTTATCGTGGATCGAGCGGGCCGGGTCTCGGCCGATGAATGTGTTCATCTGGTGCAGGCCCAGCAGGGTGCAGGCATCGATCACCGTGCGGATATGTTCCACGGCCAGGTTGGCTTCAGAGGGGTCGGCAGCCAGCGGGTTCGGGTAATACCCGAGTCCGCTGATCGTGACGCCAGCCTGCTCAAATCGCTGCCGGATATCGTTGGCATCGCCCTGGTCCAATTGGTCGACGTCGATATGCGTCACGCCCGCGTATCGCCGTTCAGCCTTGCCCAGTGGCCAGCACATCAGCTCGATGCAGTCGTAGCCGATCTTGCTGGCTGTGGCGAGCACCTGGTCCAGGTCAAGTTCCGGGATAATGGCGCTGGCAAATCCAAGTTGCATGGTTTTTCCCCGCGGTTGTGAAAACAAGGGCTGCCTGGAAAAGTTAGCGCTGCACCCGCGCCGACCCTCCCTCTGCCAGGGCTTCCACCTCGGCCAGCGTGGCCATCGTGGTATCGCCTGGGAAGGTGGTCAGGAGGGCACCATGGGCCCATCCCAGGTTCAGGGCCTGCTGGGGTTCCTGGCCGGAAATGAGACCATAGATCAATCCGGATGCGAACCCATCGCCCCCGCCGATCCGGTCAAGCACGTCGAGCTGGCAGGTTGGGCTGATGTACTTCTCGCCGTCGAGCCAGAGTACCGAGCCCCATTGGTGGCGGGCGGTCGATTGCACCTCTCGAAGGGTGGTTGCCACCATCTTGATGTTAGGGAACTTCTCCAGCGCCTGTTCGATCATGCCAAAGAAGGCTTCCGGATCCAGTTTCGAGCGTTCCAGGTCGACCTCGGGTCCGGTAATGCCCAGGCCTTTTTGCAGGTCTTCCTCGTTGCCAAACAGAACATCTGCCTTACTGACAATACGGGCCATTGTTTCCTGGGCCTTCTCGATCCCACCGGAGGACTCCCACATCCTGGCACGGTAGTTGAGATCGAAGGAGTTGATTGCCCCGTGTGCATGGGCCGCTTCCATCCCCTCGATAATCACGTCTGCCGTGGTTCCCGAGAGGGCAGAGAAGATTCCGCCGGAATGAAACCATCGCACCCCGTCGGAGAAGATCTGGTCCCAGTCAAAGTCACCGGGCTTGAGCATCGCACCGGCCTCGTTGGCGCGGTTGTAAAAGACCACCGGTGCACGGACCCCGTACCCCAGGTCACTGTAGACCGTGGCGATGTTGGGACCTCGCATGCCGTCATATTCAAAGTGCCGGTAAAACGGTGTCACGCCGCTCTCACGAACCCGTGTCTGGACCAGTTCGCCAATCCCACTGTTGACCATGGCAGTCGCGACGCCGGTCTGCAGCCCAAAGCAGTCCTTCAGGTTGACCGCCACGTTGTACTCGCCGCCCGAGACATGAACAGTAAAAGTGCGTGCCTTGCGAAAGGGAATCACGCCTGGATCGAGTCGATGAACAAGTGCACCAAGGGCAAGGAAATCCAGCTGACAGGAATCATCACGGATATTCAGGCCGGTCATCTATTCAGTCTCCGTCGTTCTGCAAGTCAAGAAAATCGAACTAGATCGTGGTCGACGAAAAACCACCGTCGACGACGATATTCTGGCCCGTCACGAATGAGGAGGCACCGTCAGAAGCAAGCCAGACGACGACGCCACCCAGTTCCTGGGGATTGCCAAAACGCCCCATCGGAGTGTGGCCGATGATCTGGCCACCCCTTTCACTGTAACTGCCATCCTCGTTAAACAGCAGGGCCTTGTTCTGTTCAGCAGGGAAAAAACCAGGGCTGATCGCGTTAACGCGAATTCCCTTGGTGGCCCATTCCCGTGAGAGAAACTGTGTCAGGTTGATGACGGCGGATTTTGCCGAAGAATAGGCGACAACGCGTGAAAGCGGCAGGATACCGGCCATCGAGGCAATGTTGATGATGCTCCCTCGCCCCTCGGTAAGCATTGACTGGCCAAAAACCTGTGATGGCAAGAGTACCCCTCCCACCAGGTTCAGCTCAAAAACCCCTCGCCAGGCTTCCAGCGGAAGCTCGCAGAAATCACTTCCAGGTGGCAGTGTCGCGTCGGGATGGTTGCCACCCGCGGCGTTGACCAGCACGCTGACAGGGCCCAGTGTCGAGTTAATTTCATCGCGCGCGGTGACCAGCGTTTCGGGATCCAGTGCATCGGCCGGCTGGAAAAGGGCGGTTCCACCCGCAGCCTGGATCGATTCAACGCGGTCGTTCCCGCGCTCCGGGTTGCGGCCGATCACGGCAACATGAGCTCCGGCAGCCGCCAACGCCTCGGCCATCGCTCCCCCAAGGACCCCCGTACCGCCGATCACGGCGGCGACCTGGCCCTCGAGTTGGAAGAGATCTTGATTCATGGTTATTTTCCTGCGTAAAACGTCATCCGCTTATAGGGTAGGGGGCACAGCAGGCACTGTACAAGGGGCCAACATCGGCTGCTACCTGGCAGGAGGAACCACGTTGATGGTGTTGTAAATTGTCTTCTTGATGGGGACACCTGCAGCGGAACGGATCGAAAAACTGATCTGCATCTGCATCACCGGCTGAATCTCTTCCAACTCCAGGACGACGGTTCGCCCATCCGGCAGCAGTTCTGCGGTTTCGACGAAGACCTCCTCGCGGCCGGGCATGCGGGGATTGGAAACACGGTATTCCTTGGAACCATATTCCTTCGAGTACCGGTAGTTCCACCAGTCCACGGCATAGTTATCAGGATCGCTGGCGGTTTCCTTGTCCAGCGGGTCGGTGAAAGTAATGGCAAGACCGGTTGAGGTTACCTTGAGGTCCTTCGGCAGGTTCACCGGCTTGCCGGTGTAACGGACCCGCTGCAGGCAGCCATCATCAGCGGCAAGTGTCTGCCAGCCTTTCAGGCCCGTGAGGTAAAGCTGCCCGTCGCGAGGATTGAACCGTCCACGCATCACCCCCGATTTAAAGAGGTAGGGCAACTTGATGGTACCGGCATGTGACTGTGCCCCGATCTCCTGCCGCATCACCACCAGCAGGGCACACTGGCCATAGGAGAGGTGTAGCATCTGGCCCTGGAAAGGTCCCCAGCGGTCACTCGTGACCCAGACCTGGCCGCCACTGGAATTATCCTGAAGTCGAGGCATCCAGCAGAGTGGGGGGTCATAGCCCAGGGGGCGTTTGGGAGTTACCTGGGGACCGCCAAAACCGTAAAAGCCGCCCTGGCGAACCTCGATGATGCATGATTTTGGAGTCCAGGTCCCTTCCTGGGGAGCTGCCGTGACAATGCCCTGTGGTCCGACACCGAGTCCTACCGGATTACGGAACCCCGTGGCGATCGACTCGTGCCGGGTGCCATCTGCCGAGACGCGAACCACCCCCTCATGGGCACGGATGTAGTAGAAGTTGCCGTCCGGGTCGGTCTCCAGGCAGGCGGCGAAGTCATGACCGCCCAGTGAGGTCTGGCCCTGATTGTTGAAGTTGCCGTACCAGTCGGCTTCTCCATCCCCGTTCCGGTCGACCAGGTGGGTGATCTGGTCCTTGCCGAGGATATAGAGCTGGTCGTTGACGATCCGGACCCCCATCGACTGGTGGAAGCCGGTCGCATAACGTCGCCAGCGGGCTTTCTTGAGCTGGCGGTCAATCCCCGAGACGGTCCAGATATCCCCGTGCATGGTGCAGGTGACCAGCACGCCGCTGGAGAAAAAGTCATGGCCGGCGATGAACATCAGGGCCTTGTAGGGGTTGTCGAATGGAACCGGGATCGTGTCGACCTGGTAGGGGCCCTCCTCGTTGCCAAGCACGCCGGGAGTGGCAAACTCCTGGGGCCAGATCGGTTTTCCCGGGCGGGAGAGGGCCTGCAGATCCTCGGCAGGAAGCTCGGACTGCTCGATCTGGGCAGGAGTGAGTTTCTCGGTTGCCGGGGAATAACAGATTTTAAGCCGGAGTGTTTTATCTGAGGGTGGCAGGTCTACCACCACGGCATTGCCGTCAACGCGAGGCTCGATCCCGGGAGCAAGGACCACGACCTGCGTTGTGTTACCCTGCCAGGTAACACGGGCCACGTTTTTTTCCACGCTTGTTTCACTCGCCTTATCGATCAGGGTGAGAGAAAGGGGTTGCTTGTGAGATCCTATTTCCAGGGTGCGGCTGATGGTGAGCGATCCCTCGTGTTTCCCCGGACCTGGAGATTCGAGAACCGTGCTGTCACCGACACGGTAGGAGAGGACCAGCCGGCGACCATGCTGGTACATGCCTTGATAATGAACGGGCGAGGTGCCCCAGCTGGGGCGGGAACAGAGAAAAAGCACCGTGCCGGCGATGCGAGGGGTAGAGGTGATGCCGTAACGGCGTGCGTCAAAACTGAGGAAGTTGCCGCTCCAGGCGACTCGTAACGAGCCGGTCTGGAGGTCGTAACCGACGGCCGTGCTGGCCGGGTCACCCAGGCGAATCGAAAGTCCCTTGGCAATCGGGCCACCGGGGGTGCGGAGCACGCTGGCCAGGAAAGGACCGATGTCCGTATCATTCCAGCGGTCGTCGATGCTGTCCTCTTCTTTCCAGGTCTTTCCGGGATCGGCCGGCTGTTGAGCCGACAGGGAGGAGATGATCAGCAGGCTGGCAAGGACTGAAATACAACGACAGGACATCGATCAGGATCCCGGAAAAATGATGCGGGGAGGACTTCCCCTATCCTACCGCACTGACACTCTTCCCTGTAGCAGGTGAGTGAGCGGGGGGATGGAAAGGAGGGCGAGTCTCCTGGCAGGTTTACTCCGGCCTCGCCTGTTGGTACCCAAAAAGGGTATACCAGTGGAATTCAAACGGCGAAAAAAGGGAGCGCGGACCAGCCCATGAAAGAACGACAGGATCATCCCCAGCTTGCAGGGCTGCTCTGCCTGTTCGCCGGCCTGGTCTGCGTGCTCTCGTGCCTGGTATACAACCAGTGGCTGCTCGTGCTGCTGGACCCCTCCCCACCTCTCGCAGCCGACACGCTCGCCGCTATTCACCTCTCGCAACTGGTGATGGCCCTGCTTGCCGCGATGTTGCTCGCTCCGGCATGGATGTTGCGACGCGGAAGCAACGATTCACGGTTGGCCAGGTTTTTCAGTAGCCGATTGCGAGTTCGCGTGCTGCTGGCGCTGCTGTTTGGCTTCTTGCCCCTGGTGCTTGCCGAGCTCATGGCCCGGCCAGTTGTCCCGGCGGACAACATGACAACGATCTTCGTTGCCGACAAGGACCTGGGATGGCGACTTCGTGCTGAAGTTACTGATCACTGGGGAGGCGTTCCGGTGACAATCAACAAAAAGGGACTCTGTGGGCTGGAAATTCCCTACGAGCGAACGCCCTCGGTACCACGAGTCCTCTACCTCGGAGATTCGGTGACATTTGGTTACCAGCTGGAAAGCTACCGCCAGTCGTTTCCCTACAAGATCGAGGAACTCCTGGAAGATCGGCTGGATGGTGAGGTGGAAACGGTCAATGCCGGTGTTGGTGGCTACTCTCCCTGGCAACATCACGAGTTTCTGGCAAGCGAGGGAATGCGTTACAAGCCGGACCTGGTGGTTGTCGGTCTTGTCCTGAACGATGTTACCGAGAAGATGAGCCTGGTACGTTTCGGAGGTGACAATGTCGGCTGGCAGCTTGCCCATTCTGCCAATACCGCTGGTGGCTGGCTCGCCCGCAGGCTGGCAATTTACCGGCTGACGGGGCAGGTCTACCGGCGGTTGAAGTTCGGAGCCGACCCGCGCCAGGCGGCTGTCGCCGAGGAGGTGGATTTCGTTCATGACCTGGTCAGGAAACCGGAGAGTCCTCGTGTGCAGGAGGCCTGGACTGCGACACTCGAGAACCTGGGCAGGCTCACCAGGTTTTGCCAGGAGAAGGAACTCCCGGTTGTGCTGGTCGTTTTTCCCTATACCTTCCAGTTTGCTGATACGGACAGGTCCGCCGCTCCCCAGCAGATCCTGCAGGGATTTGCAGAAGCAGCTGGTATCCCGTTGCTGGACCTGCTGCCGGCCATGGAAGAGTATTGCAGGAGTCACTCCTGCCTGCCTGCCGACCTGTTCCTGGATGCGAATCATCTTTCCGGTCGAGGGAGCCGTGCCGTTGCAGCGATGATCGTGGAATTCCTGGAACATGCTCCTGTACCAGTTGGCCTGCCAGGATTTGGCAGTCAAACCCCGACGCAGCGATGAGCGAGTCAGGGCTGTTCTCACGGCTGGGGAGATTGTAACGGGACTGCCAGGAAAAGGCCGAATTCACGGGCAATATTACAGCTGACGCGGGCATGGACTTTACCCTGCTCGTCGTGAAACCTGGCTCCGGTGGAAAGTGGGAAAATACCCTCGTGCCAGACGTTGGGGTGTATGTAGAGTCCCCGGCCAGCTTCCAAGTAAAAAGCAATAAAATCACCTGGGGTGAGATCGTCCCCTGGGAGAGCAAGCGGAACGATAAAAGGAGAGTCATCAAGAGGGTAGAAGAGCTGCCCGCCATCGGGATGGTAATTGGCATGCCATAACAAAACCTGCCCTGGGCATTCGACAGGTTCATCCCCTTGTACTGCCTCCCCTGGGTTGACCGACCAGCCAAGCAGGTATTCATCGTCGACAGCGCTGTTGCTGCCCATCAACAGATCACCCTGCCACCGGGAACTGAAAATCCCGGTGGTGGTTCCTGCCTCGTCCCCGGTGCCAGGGTCCACCGGTCGCCAGCCACTGGCGGGCCAGCGAACAATCTCGATGGGAAAGTCCTGGTAATCGTCGACCAGTTGGCCGTAACCTTCCAGGGACTGGTCTGTCGCCTGAACGAGCGGGACATCGAGCCATGGCAGGGAATCAGGGACATCTGGCTGAAGGTAATTGATCTTCTCTTCCAGCCTGGATTGTGCGTCGTCCGTCATCTCATTTCTCCGGGTCCTTGAACCCTTTATTTCACATCAAAATCGCTTCATTATCACCTGTTTCCGACCGATGAACCGTATTAAGTCCGATCATGACGATCGTAGTTATTAGTCAAGATAGGTAAGGCGGGACGACAGGGTAAGAGTATCCCACCTTCCAGGCACGCTAATTCAGGAGTCTGCTGGTATGCAGAACACGCTCATGAAGAAACGAAGTGTATATCATCTCGTTTTCGTTTTCCTTGTGCCGGCTCTTTTTCTTGGGAGCATGGCAGTGGGAGGACTTTTTTCCCAGGATTCAGGTGTGGTGCCGGTACCTCGTGCCGCCGCTCTCTTGTCGCGATCTTACCTGGTAGAACACATGGATGTCGAAACTGCGGCCATCCAGATGCGAGAGGCTCTGGATCCGGCCGATGCTCGCGTTTTCATCGACAGGGCAACGAATCGCGTCATTATCAAGGGGAAGACAGGTGCCCATCGACTCGCCGCCGAAATGCTCAAGACAATCGATCGGCCTTCCGTTTCCTCGCCATCCATCCCGATACCACGGATTCACACTGTTCGACAGCTCCGCTGTTACCTGCTGGCTCCGAATGATGTGCGGCTATGGACCGAGGAATTAACCCGCCGTTACTCAAAGAACACCGGTGTACGGATCACACCGGACGTCAAGAACGGGCAAATCACGGTTGTTGCTCCTGTCGCGATTCATGAACAGCTGGGAGTTCTTCTCGCAGGCCAGCTTCCAGCCAGCAGCGAGGATGACTGGCAATCCCGTCAGGAACAGCAGGCAATTGCATCGAGCGAGGAAGCGACTGCCCCTGACAGCGTGGTTCCGGCAACCCGTGTTGAAGAAGCAGATTCGGATTCCGGTTCTGAGAGCAACAACTGGCTTGCTCGTATCGCCAGGTTACGTCCCGGGGCATTCTCCGTCACTCCACCGGCCAAGCAGGGAAAACTGGAAGCCATCGACGAGGCTCCTGCAGACCTGCAGGTTGCCAGTGTGGTCGCGACGCCACTTCCAGAAGTAACTCCCGAGGCACCACGACAAGTTGCTCCCGTCGCACCGACGGTCAACAACAGAAAAATCATGAGTGCTTTTCCCCAGTCCCAGAAAGCACGGATCCGCCCCGCCGTTTCGGCGTCTTCCGCTAGAGCAGGGGAAACGGAAAAGGGTGGAGATAATTTTGTCGACTCGCTGAAGAAAGACCTGACAGGGGGCGTAAAGAGTATTGACGAAGAATTCCGGTCCCTGCATCACAAGATCACCAAGCCGGTCACTGGTTTCTTCGAATCAGTCCAGGAAGATCTTTCGATCTCGGTCACGGACCTGGCCCGGACAGTTTCCGGGAGGCTTTCGACTCAGGAGAAGGACCAGGATTCCAGGCCCCGTGCGGCAAGGGTTATCCGGGGAGGGCAGCAACCTGTTGCAACCACTCCGAGCACGCCTCGCACTCGCCCAAAACCGGTGGCGAAACCAGTAGAAGAAAAACCGGTGGAGGTGCCAGAGAAGAAACCCGTGGATGACAGGGTACCGTTCAACGTGATACCGGAAAAACCGATCACGAGACCAGCTCCCCTGCTGCCTGCCAAGGCAGTATCCGGCCGGTCACCTGATGTTGTTCCGCTTGCCCTACCGTTGCCAGCGACCAGGACGAAGCAGCCCGGCGAGGTCAGCAAGCCAGTGGGAAAACCAGAGCCGAAGGGGACCAAGAAGGAGTTCACGCCAGCCAGGCCACTCGTGCTGGAACAGTCCCGGCCGAGGGTTCAGCCGGCTGCCGTGCAAAAGCCGCAGGTGAGTCGCCAGCCGGCGACGGCCGAAAAGAACACGCCTGTCACACCAGCGTCCACGCTGGTCCAGGCGGATCCGGTTTCAGAGCCAGTGGCTCAACCACGAGAACCGGTTTCCCCTCGAGTTAATGCTCCGCCGCCAGTCCGGATTCCAGAACCATCGAGAGTTGCCATTCCAGCGTTGAAAGGGACAGCAGCAGGTATTTCTCTGGTTGGAGCGAGTGATCTTGAGATTTCCCAGTTCGTGGCACGGCACCTGCGGCTGCAGGAAGCAGGTGACCTGGCCGGCTCTGAAATCCGCATGATGATAAGAGATCGCCAGGTCTGGTTTGTCATTGAACAGAAGAATGGCACGATGGTCAGGGTTCGAGTTGGCGAGATCAAGCTTGACCGTGACGGCAAGGGCGTGCTGGTGGTGGATCCCGAGAAGCTGCCACGCTGAACGGGCAACTAGGCATCGCTGTCGATCAGATGGATGGTGGCAGCCTGCATCGCCTCCCAGTCGACTTCCACACCCAGTCCCGGGCCCTGGGGTGCATAGACATGACCATCCGGTTGTGTGCGGATGACATCTTTCATCCCGTACTCGTAGGATTCGTAGGGCACTGCCTGTTCGTAGTAGGTGCAGTTGTTGAAGCCCAGCATCAGGTGGAGGTTTGCCGCGGCGACCAGGGTAAATCCCCAGGACATGATCTCGCACCGCATTCCCTCCGCATCCACCATCTGCATTGCCTGGCGTCCTCCTGTGAAACCACCGCACATGGTCACATCGGTCCTGGCAACACTCCAGGCCCTGCTTCTCAGGGCCGCGCCGAAGGCGGGCAAGTCCTGGATCCAGTTTCCCGAGGGGAGGATGGAAATATCGAGCTGCTCGGTAAGCTCCCGGTAACCCTCCAGGTCATAGTCAAAAAGTGGTGCTTCGAACCAGGCAAAACCCAGGTCCTGGAGTTCCCGGCCTGCCCGCAGTGCGGTCTCCCGGTCGTAGTTGTTTTCCACATCGAGCATGAATGCGATATCCCTGCTGTCGAACCGCTGTCGGACTGCGCGGGCCAGTTCCAGATCCCGTTCCACGTCGCACCAGCAG
>JAPYUD010000097.1:0-9791 GCA_029936215.1 Pirellulaceae bacterium
GATGCGATTCGGGCGAATTTCAAGGTTCTATACCGCAAGGCCTTTGGTGGCGGGGAAGCAGATATCGTGCTCGAAGAGGGAGCCGATGTTCTCGAAGGGGGGGTGGAGATTGTCACCAAGCCCCCCGGCAAACCAGAAATCCACATCTCGCTTCTCAGTGGCGGTGAAAGGGCTTTGACCGCTGTCACTCTCTTGCTGGCGATCTTCCAGTTCCGTCCCAGCCCCTTCTGTGTCCTGGACGAGGTCGATGCTCCATTTGATGAGGCGAATATCGCTCGTTTTGTGAACGTGCTCAAGGAATTTCTCGAGTGGACTCGATTTGTGGTTGTGACTCATTCCAAGAAAACAATGACTGCTGCAGATACGCTCTACGGGATTACCATGCAGGAGTCCGGTGTTTCAAAACAGGTTTCCGTTCGTTTCGAAGACGTGACTAACGATGGAAATATCCGCAAGAAAGCAAACACCTCGGATCCAATTCAGGGGCCAGATGACCAACAGCGCAGGGTTGCCTAAACTGCCGCATATTCAGAATTTCCGGCAGAAATTACCTCGTTTGCCACCAATCCGTGTTCCGACATGATTGCGCAGACAAAAAACACCTCGCCATTTCTGTCAGCCTCTTGATCCTCAGACGTCGAATCTCTGTTGGCATTAGTACAAGTGGTACAACCACTTACGACATTTGTGGAATGCTCTAGGATTGCCCCCTCCCACCTTCTCCAACGGATAAGTTCCTTCTGGTCGTTATTAACCGAGGAACTCCTTAAAGTCATACCCGCCTTTGAATCGAGAATTACTGTGGAAGGTTATGTTTCTCTGGAAACAAACCATCCGCACAGGGGGGGGACCCGCACGAAAAGTAACCTGGCTTTGGGTTACTTCGGGTTGGTCTATGCATAAGACCCATGCATGGACCATTCAGTGGACTTCTCCCACAACACCGTTTACGCGACGCCGAGCGTAAGGGAATTCCAGCAGCTTGCAATTGCCAATGGACTGGCATGAACAGGACCTGGTGGTATTCGAGCGACCACGTGCAGGTGAACTGTCGTTTGTTTGGAACGAATGGCAGCTTACACATTGAAGTGAATTGGAGAACCCAATCCCAGAGATCATGCGGCCAGGTGGAACCCACATCCGCCAGGTAAATTGCAACGGGCGAGAAACGCGTGTGAAAAGGGTTTAGATGAGGTGCTCGGCATCTTGTCGATTTTAATTAAACGTGAGTAATGGAGTGCCTGTGATGAAGGTCTTCACAACTGGACAGGTCGCAAAGATCTGCAAAGTAGCCCCACGCACGGTCAGTAAATGGTTTGATTCAGGTCGCCTCAACGGCTACCGAATCCCTGGCTCGCAGGATCGTCGCATCCCCCGTGATTCCCTGATTAAGTTTCTCAAGGAACACGGAATGCCGCTTGGCGACCTGGAAGACGAGGCAATGGCCAAGGTATTGATCGTTGCTCAGGACCAGGTCCTGATCGAGAACATGAAACGCGAACTGCCCGAAGAACGCTCTTTCAAAGTCGCCGTTGCGGCGAGTGGATTTGAAGCGGGAATCCAGGCAGAGAGCTTCAATCCGGATTGTATCATCGTCGACTTCTCCATCGGTGAAGTCGAGGCGTTGCAGATCTGTCAGAACCTCCGCCGAAATGATGATTTCGGTGATACGATTCTGATCGCCCTGCTGCCCGACGTTGGGAGTCCAGCGAGCTTTGATCGTTCCAGTATTAACGAGACGTTCAAGAAGCCGTTCGACGCCAAGCTTCTGGCTGAACGACTGAAGACTCTCATCGGTGCCAAGAAGGAACTCGTCTAGTTCAGGCCCCGGTGGGTAATTTCCACGACAATCAAGACGCCCGGATCCTGCAGGGATTCGGGCGTTTTTTTTGCGCCCCGGTTGCCCGGTGGAGTGGCTACTCGACGGACAACCGGGGAGGGCGTTAAGATGAAACTCCCAGGCACGCGTCGCGGCATGGGCCGCCGGGTAGAGAGCAGGGAGTCCCATTGATGAATGATCTGACCCATTTCGATTCGGATGGCAGCAGTCAGATGGTGGACGTTGGTAAAAAGGAAGTGACCGACCGGAGCGCCCGTGCCGAAGCAATTATCCGGATGCAGGAGGCCACGTTAATTCGGATTCTTGACAGGGACCTGGCCAAGGGAGACGTGGTGGAGGTGGCCCGCCTGGCCGGTATCATGGCAGCCAAGAAGACATCCGGCTTGATTCCACTATGCCATCCGCTGGAATTGACATCGACCCAGCTTGCCCTGAAAGCCGTGGATGAAACGCGATTGCGGATCGAGGCGACGGTGGCAGTAACGGCGCGAACCGGAGTTGAAATGGAAGCCCTCACGGCTGTTTCGATCGCAGCACTCACGGTCTATGACATGTGCAAGGCAATTGACCGGGCGATGACGATCGAGTCGATTCGACTTCTGGAAAAAAAGGGCGGGCGAAGTGGTCACTTCGTCCGAGAAGCGGAATGAATTGCTTCCGCTTTTCCGGCTTACGGTCGGGAGCGGTCATAGTAGTGCTGGAGGATCGGCTGCAACTCTTCCACGAAATCCTGCACGTCTTTGAATTCCCGGTAAACGCTGGCAAACCGCACGTAGGCCACTTGGTCCACCTTGCTTAACTGGTGCATGACCATGTCGCCCACAATGCGGGATTCGATCTCCGACTCGAATTCCGCGTAAATATCACTCTCGATCTCGGCAATCATCGTGTCAACGATCTCGTCGCTGATCGGACGTTTCCAGCAGGCTTTGAGTATCCCCTGGCGAATTTTCTCGCGATTAAAAGGCTCCCTGACATCGTCCTTCTTGATGATCTTGATCGTCAGTTCTTCCAGCCGTTCATAGGTTGTGCATCGCCGCTTGCATTCGAGGCATTCACGGCGACGACGAATAGAATAGCCATCAGCGGTGGTTCGTGAGTCGAGTACCCGGTCATTATCAGCCTGGCAGAAGGGGCAACGCATGGTGACAGTTCCGGGCTCGAGTAAATAGAAAGGGCCCGGGGATGCCCCTGAGCCATGTTGGTATGTCCCATGTTAGGGATTCGGCTTCTCGGCTGTCCAGTCCTTCCGTTGCCGAGAGCTCGGAATTCCCATCTTCTTGCGGTACTTGGTAATCGTCCGCCTGGCGACTTTCATTCCATGCTTGGCCAGTTGCCGAACTAATTCATCATCACTGTGAGGCTTTGATTTGTTTTCCCGATCGATGATTTCCTGGAGCTTGATGCGGATCCGGTCATAGGCAACGTCCTCACCATCGGCACTCACGGTTCCCCCAACAAAGAACCGCTTGAGTGCAAAAATGCCTCTTGGAGTCTGGACCCACTTGTCGTCCACCGCGCGGCTGACCGTTGTCACGTGCACGCCGACCTGGTCAGCGATCTGTTGCATCTTCAAGGGTTGAATATGATCGGGCCCGTGGTCGAGAAATGCCTGCTGGTAATCGACAATCGCCTGGGCTACCCGTTTGAGTGTCGAGCGTCTCTGTTCGATGGCTTCGATCAACCATTGGGCGCCCATTACCTTTCGCTTGATGAACTCCTTTTCTTCGGCCGTCGCCTTCGGGTTCTGCAAACGTTGCCGGTAGTAGGTACTGATGGAAAGCCGGGGAAGCCAGGTGTCGAGCACCACTACCTGGTAGCTGCCGTCATCCTGCTGTTCCAGGTTGATATCGGGGACCACCGTGGGCGCATGTTGCTCTGCAAATGTATCCCCCGGCTTGGGATTGAGTTTCTTGAGTTCGTCGGTGACCTGCTGGATGCGCTGGAGTGTCATGCCGGTTGCCCGGGAGATCTGCGGCAGGCGGTTGTCTCGCAGGTCATCAAGGTGGCCGGAGATCAACGCGGCCAGGTCATCCCGGTCGGGGTGTGTTTCATCGATCTGTGCAAGAAGGCACTCGGACAGGTCACGAGCGGCGATCCCACGGGGGTTGAGCCGCTGGACGAGCGAAAGGGCTTGTTCAGCGAGTTCGAGTGTTTCGGCGGGCGTGTTGCGAGGTAACAGGTCGGGCAGGCTGGTGCGGAAGTAACCGCCGTCTTCTGCCGTCAGGCTGGAGATGATCAACTCGGCAATTGCCCGTAACTGGGGTTCCAGTTCCAGTTCACCAAGCTGTCGCAGGAGGTCATCGTTGAGCGAGGTCGGCCTGGAAGCAATGTTGCTGATCGTATCATGCCTGCGATTGGCGATCTGCTCGGTCCGGTTGGTAGACGGGCGAGGGCCATCTCCAAAATAATCCGGGAACTCCTGGTCCATGTTCAGCAGGCGTTCGAAATCATCGCTGGCGTCGGTACCGTCATCGACCACCATCTCGGTCTCGTTGTCGGTGGGCTGGTCTGAATCTACCGACTCCTGCTCTTCCTCCGGAAGCGTCGGATCCACCACATCGACTTCCAGGGTGGGATTCTCGGAGATCTCCTGTTCCACCCTTTCCTGCAGTTCGATCCCGGCCATCTGGAGCACTTCCATGGACTGGATCATCCGTGGAGACAGTCTCTGCTCCTGCTTTTGTCGAGTTTCAAGCCCGAAGGACATTCTCATAACAAAGACACCTGCTGCCACTAGTACTCGCGTCGGCCACTCAGGGCATCGGCGAGGATTTCCTTGTTGGTATGTTCCAGGATGCTGCCGGTCGTGATCCCGCGTGCAAGCTTGGTGATCTGCACCGGAAGTTCCCCAAGCTGGTTCGAAATGTAGAGGGCTGTTCCATCGCCCTCCACCGTCGGATTGGTGGCCAGGATGATTTCCTTGAAGGTCCCCTCACGGACCCGTGTGACAAGCGATTCAATCATTAACTGCTCGGGGCCGATACCTTCAAGCGGAGCGATTCGTCCCAGCAGCACATGGTAAAAACCACTGTATACGCCCGCCTGCTCAAGTGAGATCACGTCACGAGGTTGTTCCACGACACAGAGCAGGTCGGGATCCCGACGAGAATCGAGGCAGACCCCGCATTTTTCCCGTTCCGCGAGGTTGTAACAGTCCTCGCAGTAATGAACGTTCTCACGCATGCCGTGGATTGCGGTGGCGAGTTCCATCGCCTCGCTTTCGTGGACGCGGAGCAGATGGTATGCAAGCCTCTCGGCAGACTTGCGACCAATACCAGGAAGCCTGGCCAACTGGTCGATCAAGTGCGACACTGATTCGCTGATCTGTGTCATTCCGGGAATTCCTCCTGCTCATTGAATGTATCCGCATCTTCTGCGGGCGGTGCTGGTGCCATGCTCCCACCGGTGAACTGGCCAAGAGCATCTTCCAGTCCCGGCATCTCAAGGTCTGAGACCATTTCCTTCATGGCGGTAGCATGAAGTAGCTGGGCTTTTTCCTTCGCCTGGTTTACCGCCGCAGGGACCAGGTCCTCGATCATCTCGCGATCCTGTCGTTCCATCAGCATGGGATCAATCGTTAATCCCAGCATCTCACCAAGGCCGTTCACCTCGACCGACACGAGGCCACCGCCGGACGAGCCATGTGCTCGCAGGCTGCGCAGCTGTTCGTTTGATTCCTGCATCTTGCCTCCCATTTCCTGGGCCTTACGAGCGAGAGAAAAGATGTTGCCGAACGATGAAAACATGGTGCATCCCTTTCCTGACTAGCGACAAGCCTGGAGGTTCCAACCCCGGCAACGAACGGACGTGCAACACGGCGTGGAAAAACGAGGCGACGGGTGAAACCAAACCGACAGCTCACGTGCCATCAGCCGGGTTTACCTCAACCCGGATCAACTCTGCGTCAAAAACGTTCATCGCCTGGCGAACCAGCGGATCCTGTTCCAGGTCTCGTTTCTTTCGGCGGTTTGACTTGGGTACCGACTCTGGCGTGCCAGCTGTTTCATCCGGGAGCAATTCAAACTTGAGATGAATCTTCTGCCCGGTCAATTCAGCCAGCAAAAACTCGATCTTTTCCTTCCGCTCGGGCCGCTCACACGACTCTTTTTGCAAAGTATAGTGCGCAGGAAATCCAACGACCAGCGTGTTTGGCCCAGAAATTGCTAGAGAGGTGGCCGCGGAGGCAAAATCTCCGGTCATATCCTCAAGGTCATGAAGGACTTGCTTCCAGATTTTCTGGAGCTCGTGGGGTTCCAGGGCAAGTTCTGTGGAAACATCCGGAGGATGCGGGTCAGGGTCCGGATCATTTTTTTTTTGAACCGCGGGCTGGACAGGTTCTTCCGCCACGGGTGCGCTGGTTGCCGGAGTGACCGGACCAGCGGTACCGGAATTCGCCTGGCCGAGCCATGCTTCGATCGTATCGAGTTTTTCCAGGGAACAGATCCGGACCAGGGCGGTCTCGGTTATTGTCCGCACGTGAGGACTCGAGGAGATCCGTCCCATTGCCTCGGTGAGAATTTCCACGATCGCGATGAGGGTCTCCAGCCCGAGCTGTGTTCCGTGCTCGCAGACCGTGTCAAACTGTTCCAGGTCCGTATGTCGCATCAGTGCGACATCACAGCCAACACTGGCTGCCATCGTGTCACGAAAGTAACCCAGTAACTGTTCCACCAGCAGGCCAGGGTCAATCCCCTCGCGGCAGGCTGCATCAAAGGCCCCCAGCACGGCGGCGGGTTGATTGGTGACCACCAGGCCTGCGATTTCGGCAAGACGCTCGTTTCCAATGGTCCCCAGTGTGATGTGGACATCGGCAACCGTGATCGTGGAGGTGGAAAAGGAGAGCAGTTGTTCAAGCAATGACTGGCTATCCCTCATCGATCCATTGGCACGGCGTGCGAGCAGTCGCAGCGCGTCCTGCTCGGCCTCGAGACCCTCGGCCTCGACAATCGACTGAAGCCGGCCCACGATGTCGGCGTTGTCGATGGGAGGAAAGTCGAATCGCTGGCAGCGGGAAAGAACCGTGATCGGAATGCGATCCGGATCGGTCGTGCAGAACATGAAGATCACGTGAGTAGGTGGTTCCTCGAGCGTTTTGAGCAGGGCATTGAAGGCCTCACGCGTGAGCATGTGGACTTCGTCGATGATGTAGATCTTGTAGCGACAGCGGGTGGGAAGGACGTTTGCGTTGGCTCGCAGTTCCCGGATTTCGTCAATACCGCGATTGCTCGCACCGTCAATTTCCAGCACGTCCACATTGCTTCCAGCCGTGATCTCCTCGCAGAGGTCGCAGGAGTTGCAGGGCTGTTCGGCGGGACCGTTCAGGCAGTTGAGCGCCTTGGCGAAGATGCGGGCTGTTGAGGTCTTGCCGATCCCACGGGCACCGGTAAACAGGTAAGCGTGGCCAACACGGTTCTGGCTGATTGCCTTGGAGAGGCCCTGGGCAACCTGGGTCTGCCCGACCAGTTCGTCAAAGGACTGGGGGCGGTAACGCCGGGCGACCACCGTGTACTTTTCACCACTGGGGGATGGAGAGTCTTTCGATCGTTTGGCTTTTTCTGCCATCAGGAAAGTCCCTGCAGGTACCGGCGTATCCGGAGGAACACCGGGTGACCGGAAATAACTGGCTGGCGCCGAGAGACCCTCGCACAAGAGTACCCCACTTAGGGCTGCTCCGGTTAAGGCCTGACCCAGTTCGCGGTTCCTCCTTGCGAGGGTCACTCGGCGCCAGCTCAGCACGTCAACTGGTTTGTACGATTTCCCCTCAAGCACTTCAAGTGGTAGTTGTTGGACAGGCTGCCTTTGATCGAACCGTTCGTCGCAAGACCAGCACGGCTTGGCTTGGATTTGGGTACCCAGACTGATACGGTAAGCAGGAGATTGTCGTTCTGGATAACATGCAAGGAATAACGATGGCAAACCAGGCACGGCGGTTGAGACAACGTCTCGAGAGAAGTCGTGGTTTCTCCACGCGACTGCTGGAAGACTTTTCAACCGCCGAGGAATGGACGAGGCAGCTTCACGAGGGTGGTAATCATGCAGCCTGGTTCGTTGGTCACATGGGGACCACCGATGATTTCATGATCTCCATCCTGGATCCGGATCGGGCAGAGGAAAGAGAAGACTATTCCGGGAGTTTCGGCATGGGCTCAGAGCCTTCCGTCGAGATCACGGACTACCCGCCGGTCGAGGAATTACTTTCCTTCATGGCCTCTCGCCGTGAAGTCCTGCTGGAAATCCTCGATGGGCTGGATGAAAAGGCGTTGGAACGAGAAACTCCGGAGGGGACACCGGGATTCATGCCGGACTATGCCTCGGTCTTTGAAACTGCCATCTGGCACGAGGCCCTGCATAGCGGCCAGTTGTCGATGATCAGGCGGGCCCTTGGGCACGCTCCGATCGTTTAGGAACGATAACCTGTACCAGCAGCTTGGATGCCTTCTCGGGTGCAAGCGTGAGTTGTTTCTTGCCAATCTCCACGGTGAAAGAGCCCTCGTTCTGCCGAACAATCCCCTCGCTCTCGATGGAAAGGCCATCTCGCGAGAGATCCTGAAGGAAACCGCTCGTCTGGTCCAGCACGCGCACCAGCCGGAAGGGAGTGCCCGGTGACAACTGGTCAAGGCTGACACCCTCGGACGGGATGATCGTGCCGCCGGCGGTCGGAATGGGATCTCCATGGGGATCCGATGTGGGAAATCCCAGGAATTCATCGATGCGGTCTATCAGCAGGTCGCTGACAGCATGTTCCATGTTCTCTGCCTCGTCGTGAACCTCGTCCCAGTTGAGCTTCAATGTCTGGACGAGAAAGGTCTCGATCAGGCGATGACGCCGGATGATTCGCATGGCGAGCCGACAACCGGATTTGGACAGATGGAGTCCTCCGTACGGCTTGTATTCCGCCAGCCCGGTTTCACTGAGAGTCTTTGCCATGCTGGTGACGGTCCCGGGGGAGACTCCCAGGGCATCTGCCAGTTGTCCCGTGGCGACCGGTTGTTCCTGCTGATGGGTTGAGATCAGGTAGATCGTCTTGACATAGTTTTCAATCGTCAGGCTGGGCACGGCGATGATCCACGAAGAGGGAGACTGCTGGAGTACGAGATTATTGTAGATGCCTCACCATGGAGCGGATAGCCAGTCGAAACGACAGAGACCGTTGCGAAGCCGGATGGGATCGGCCATCATGTCAGACCGGGCTGCCAGCAAGTAGCCTGGGCTGGAGATGGAAACGATGAATCTCAACTCGCGTGGTCTGCTCTGTAGTCGGCCCCTGCTGGATGATCCACAGCGTTTTGGTGCGGTTGCCAGCAGGTCTGGTGATGGTGCGGTCATTGTGGATTGTGGTGTGCAGACACCAGGGGGAACCGAAGTGGGACTGGTCCTGGCGAATGTCTGCCTTGCCGGATTGGCAGAAGTCAGGGTGGTTCCTGCTGCCAATGACCATGGTTGGCCGCTTGTTGAAGTAGCCAGTGACCAGCCGGTCACCGCCTGCATGGGGTCGCAGTATGCTGGCTGGCAGGTCACATCGGAAAGCTACTTTGCCATGGGATCGGGACCGATGCGAGCTGCCTACGGGGGCGAGGAACTGCTCAAGGAGATTGGTATCCAGGAAAATCCTGAGGCGGTGATCGGAGTGCTGGAGAGTGCATCCCTGCCGGGGGACGAGATCTGTCGACAGGTTGCTGAGAAATGCCGGGTTGAACCATCGGCAGTGACGCTGCTGGTCGCTCGCACTTCCAGCCCTGCCGGAGCCTGCCAGGTGGTTGCCCGATCACTGGAGACAGCCCTTCACAAGATGCACGAGATCGGCATGGACCTCGAGTGCGTGGTCAGTGGTAGCGGTACAGCACCGCTTCCCCCGTCGGCCGCCGGGGATGACCTGCAGGCCCTGGGATGGACCAACGATGCAGTTCTTTATGGATCCGATGTGAAGATCTGGCTGGATGCGGAGGAC
>JAPYUD010000620.1:0-1920 GCA_029936215.1 Pirellulaceae bacterium
TGGAGACGAAAATGAAATCTCCCTCGTGAATTACGGGCGGACCGGCCAGCTGCCGGCTCTTGATGGTCGATTCCCAGGCCACCTCAAGATTCTCATGGTGGCAAATCATGCGGCCACGGTCGGTCAGCAGAAGGAGCCGGTCCTCCACCCGATGGGGACCCCAGAGAACCCGCCCGGTCAATTCCCAGCGGCGAAGCTCAATCAGTTCATCCCAGGAAAAGGCAACCAGCGTGTCATGTCCCTCGGATCGCTCAACCGCCAGTACTGCATCGCCAATCGAGGCGAGCACATCGTAGACGGGTGTGGAAAGTTCCTGTTTTACCTGCAGGGCCAGGTGGGGACGAGGCTCGTTCTTGACCTGGACCCGGAAGAGCTGCTGCCGATCCCTCAAGATAACGAAACCACGTTCCGGGTCGGGGTGGACAGCTGGAACAGACCAGCTGACACGTTGCCCCGGTCGCAGGCTAGGTTGAAAAGGGGAGACCTGCTGGGCACCGGAGGGAAGTTCAAAAAGACAGACCGAGCCCTCGTCAAAGGTCGCCAGCAGCTGGCCAGCAAATCCTGCTACCGAGACCATCCCTCCACGAATCCCCTGCAAATCAACCTGCCGGGGCGGCCCCTCGGCTCCAGGTTCTGCATACAACACCTTTCGCTGCAGGGGGCTACCAAGCATGGCAACCCCTCTCTCTCCAAGAAGCACGGCATGCGAGTAGGCCCCACCACCCTCGGGACTCTCTGTCACCTGCTCAAGATCCTGGTCTTCACCAGGTGGTGCGCGGAATTGAAAGACACCTGCCTGAGAGGTAATCGCCCTTACCAGGTTGTTCTGACGGTCGATCGACACGCTACTGGTACCACCGACTCGTGTCTGCCAGGAGGGTCTGCGGGCATCCACCGGCTGCCCGGAAATGGTGACCGCCGTGGCTCCCTGCTGCTGCCGCACATGGATCACCACATCCTGGGAGCGCTGAATCGGCGCCACGAACAGGTCCCCGTCGTTATCAATCCAGTCAAGCGTGAGCTCTCCCAGGACGGCCTGGACCTTGTACCGGGCAAACTGCTTGCCTCCAATCCACAGCAGCCCCCCTTCTACCAGGGGATACTGCACGACCGGGGAGGTAAACGAGGCAGCGATCCCAGCCAGTTCCTGGACAGGCGGCGTAACATTGGGATCCACCTCCAGGACACGGATCTCCCCGAGGTCGGTCGCGACAAGAACCCGTCGCTCGTACTGCAGCGGAGGCACAACCACCTTGCCCTTCATCGAGAGTGGCCGCTGGGCCATCTTGAGCTTGCCGGTCTTCTTGTCCTTCACATAGATCTTGATGATGCAGCGATCATCCTCGATATTCTCACAGACCAGCACATAACCGACAGCTGCCACGGCACCGACACGGGCACTCTCGTTTCCATGTCCAACGTAAAGTACATCCTCACATGCTCCCGTCTCCTCCGAGATCACGTACAGGTTGGTATGGTCTCCGAGCTGGTAAAACTGCCTGGATTCCGGGTCGTAGGCCGGGGTGGTGGAGAGGTTCATCGGGTAGAGCACCTGGGAAAGCACCTTGCCGGTCTGGATGTCGACCCGCAGCAGGCTGCTGGTTTCATTACTGGAGGCAGGCTGAATGTTGATCAAGACCTGATCATTCACGATCAGTGGATCGGTGAAAGAGGTGTTGACTTCCAGTCGCCAGACCAGCTTTCCATCGTCTGAACCGAGCCTCAGGAGCTCATTTCGCTTGCCGTCGACCAGGATGGCATCAGCACCTGGCTCCAGGCTCGTCCTCTGGGGATGAACTTTCGTTTCAAATCCGACAAAACGACGCCAGCGGACCTGGCCCGAGCCAACCTCGATGCCGTAGACACTTCCCCCTGCCAGCACGAAAACCACGTCCCTTTCGATTCCCGCAATAGAAGTAC
>JAPYUD010000621.1:0-1909 GCA_029936215.1 Pirellulaceae bacterium
GGACCTCCCGATGGCCCTGGTAGCTGTGAAGATCACTTCCGCAGAGCGTGCAAAGGTCCACGCTCACCAGGGCCTCACCCGCCCCCAGCTCTGGATCTGGCGCCTGCTGCATCTGCAGGGGCTGTCCGGGGCCATGAAACAGCGTATAGCGGGAACTCATGGCAGATCCCCTCCTGCCTGCAGCGGGTCAATCTCCATCTCCGCGAGAACCTCCGAGATGCAATCGAGCAACTCATCGATGTCGTCCGGGAAGACATGGCCGATCGTACCGATCCGGAAAGTCTGTGCCTCGGAGACTTTTCCCGGGTAGACAACGAATCGCCGTTGCTTGAGTAAATCGTAAAAGGTCGCAAAGTCAAATCCAGGGCAGGGATCATAAAAAGCGGTGATCACCGGTGACTGGAGTTCCCCAGTCAGGAGTGTCCGAAACCCTCTCTGCTCCATTCCTTTCACCAGCCGCTGCTGGTTCTCACAGTACCGCCGGTGGCGAGCTTCCACCCCTCCCTCGTCTTCCAGTTCGGCAAGCGCCTCGGCAAAGGCACAGACCACATGGGTGGGAGAGGTATAACGCCACTTTCCCCCTTTCGACTCCATTTCCTGCCACTGATCAAAAAGGTCAAGGCTCAGCGACCGGGCCTGGCCGTCGATCGCCTCGATGCTCTGCTGCCGGGCTATCACGAAGCCAAAACCAGGAACCCCCTGGATACACTTGTTGGCAGACGAGATGAGGTAATCGGCCTTGAGCTCCTCCATCGAAAGCGGGACCCCTCCCAGCGAGGACATCGCATCGACGATGTAACAGCAGTCATGATCCTTGACCACCTGGCCAATCTCCGCGGCCGGGTTGAGCATTCCGGTGGTGGTCTCGCAGTGGACCATGGCAACGTGCGTGATCTCTGGACTGGCTGCAAGCACCTGCTGAAGGCCTGCCGTCGTGGGAGGATGCGTCTCACCGGTCTGCAACTGCAGGTGAGGGATCCCGAGTTTCTCGGCAATCGTGGCCAGCCTCTGGCCATAGGCACCGTTGTTGATGACCAGCAATCTTCCATCGGCCGGGAGAACACTGCCGATGGTCGCCTCCACGGCAAAAGTACCACTCCCCTGCATCAACACACAGGTGTAGCCATCCTCGTTCGTTGCCAGCCGAACCAGCTGGTCACGAACCCTGTCCACCAGCGAGTTATAATCCACATCCCAAGTGGAGTAATCTCGCATCATTGCTTCCCGGACTCGCCGCGACGTGGTCAATGGACCGGGCGTCAGCAGCAGGTAAGGAATATCGTTGTCCACGTTTCACTCCCCGTCATCCACCGTTTTCAGATCGACCAACCGCTACCCGGCTCACATACTGCAGGAAAATTTCCAACGACTCAGTTTCCTCGCCGGGAACCTTGGCCGCCTCATCCCAGCTCCTCAACAACAGCGAATCCTCGTAAAACGGATCGGCCCGGTAATTGCTTGCCTGTTGTTCATCCAGCGGCCCTCCTTGCAACTGGAGACTCAGAAGCGACGCGGGAGAAAGTTGATCCAGGTAGGCCGAATCGACCGCACAGCGATAACGCTTGGCCATCACGTGCAGCAAGACCGGCTGGCTGACCGACGGGGGAAAGCAGCCAGCCAGCCACTCCGCCCCCCGGCGTTCATGCTCGTCATCCACTCCCTCCTTGGCAATATCCTCACCGAGGTCGTGAAGCAGGTGCCCAATATCATGCAGCAATGCCGCTGCGACCAGCGGATCCGGAGCTCCCGCCTGCCTGCCCAGCTTAGCCGCCTGCAGGGCATGCTCGGTCTGCGTCACCGGCTCCCCGGCATACATCGAGCTTCCGGACTGTTCGAACAGCAGGCGAATTTCATCGACAATGGCAGCCACACTGGATCTCCTGGCAGATTCCGTCGATCCCTACCGACG
>JAPYUD010000098.1:0-9605 GCA_029936215.1 Pirellulaceae bacterium
GTCCTTGTCCGAGTGCAAAAGCAGCAGGAAATCACGCGTGGGGCTAGTCCCGACGTGATCTCCATCCACCGGCTGCTGGGCATACCGCAGCGTGTAAACGCCGGTCTCTATATCATTGTCCCGAAAGTCGCTTCCGCGACGAGGATAACGGATCACACCGATCATCTGTCCGGGCAGGAAGGGATAGATCACATCCCCCTGGACCTTGAACGACTTGACTGCCACTTCCTTTAATAGCCAGACATCGCAGATCTTGCGTGTCTCACCACGATAGACCGAGATGCCGGTGGGGGAGAGCCGTCCGGCAATCTCCGCAGAAACGGCATCGGCAGGAATCGGGGCATCCAGGACCTCGATCCGGTGCTCGGCAGCTGCCAGCGGAATACTCCAGACCAGTGCCAGCAGTCCTGGCAGGAAACTCAATCGTGTCATCGTCGTCGTCCTTCACTAGGAAAAGAGATTCTGGAGTTGCCTACGAAAACGGGCGACTCCCTCCGCCACGATGACATCCCGGGCTGCTCTCCGCGGACAATTAATAATTAAAGGTGGCCATGTAGGAACTCCGGTCACCTGGTGTCGACCAGCGGGTGCCCAGTCCTCGACCGTTAAATTGTCCCTCGATCGTCACGCCGGGAACAAAGTTTTCCACGCTTGCAAGTGGCGGGTAGTAAGCCGATTCATTGGAACAGATGCAGTCCTCGGGCCTCGCCTTGCGGGTCTTGAGCGTGACCTGCTTACCCGCCGACAGTTCACCTCTCAGCTCCAGCAGGTCAAGTTTCATATCGATGGCCACGCTGTCAATACGGGCGATAACCTTGCCAGCCCGGCCGGCATGATGACGGGCAAACTGGATCAACGCCTCTCGCTGTACGGAGCTGGCACGTTCATCAACCAGGATCACGGACTTGAGCGTTCGTGGATCATCGACGCCACGAAAGGCGAGTGTTTCGGAAGCCCGGGTCACGAGGACCACGCTCAACCCGGCCAGGTCGACATCGCCCTGGTCACCACAATCCATGCTTCCCTGCTGAATTTTCCATGCCATGATCGCGTTTTTTCCCGCCAGGCCAATTTCGGCATTGGCAAAACAGGGACCGGTATAAACCTGGCAGGTGCGTGTCTCCATGTAGATGCCCTGGAGCGTCCCGGCCGAAGCAAGAGGGGCAGTAAGCAGAACCGACAGGACCACAGCGGCAGGCACAAACGACTTTTTCCCAAACATGATATTTCCTCATCTCGGTGGAAAGGATGTGTTTTGGATTACTGGAAACAGCAGCACCGGCACGGATCGATTTTAGCATCCCCCCCGATCCGGGTCTAGCGAAACCCCCGGCACCAGGCCCAGGGTTTAAAAAACCCCGTGGCTCATCAAGACCGCGGCAAGATGGTAAGCTGAGCAGGCCACGGGAAAACCCTGTTAAAGAAGGAGATTTTTCGGATGTCCACTCCCGAGAATCGATTTTCCATTACCGATACCAGCTCGATCATCTCGCCCGCACTGGTGGTCTTCCAAGAAGTACTTCGGGACAACCTGGACGAGATGATCCGCGTCGCCGGGGACGTCTCCCGGCTGCGGCCCCACTGCAAGACACACAAGATGCTGGAGGTCGTGAGGCTGGAGATCGAGCTGGGAATCACGATGCACAAGTGCGCCACCTTTGCCGAGGCTGAAATGCTGGCCCAGGCCGGGGTCACGGATATTTTCCTTGCCTACAACATGGTTGGCCCAAATATCAACCGGACTGTGCTCTTCCGCCAGGCATACCCGGAGGTGATGCTCAGCGTGACCGCTGACCACCAGCTCCCGATCCGGCAGCTCGATGAGGCCATGCAGATGGCAGGACTCACAGTCGAAGTCCTCCTGGACGTCGATAGCGGGCAACATCGCACGGGAGTCGTCCCCGACCAGAAAGCGGAAGAGCTTTACCGGCAGATTGACGAGGCCAAGGGCCTGGTGGCTGGTGGCCTGCATCTCTACGACGGGCAAAACCACCAGACCGACCTGGAGGAGCGAAGAGAGGCAGTACTGGACTGCTGGCAGCAGGCCTCCTCATTCAGGGACCGGCTGGCCACCTCCGGACATCCCGTTCCGCGGATCGTGGCGGGCGGCACCGGGTCCTTTCCTGTCTATGCGACCATCGACGACCCGGCCCTGGAACTGAGCCCTGGGACCAACGTGATGTTCGATGCCGGCTATGGACGGATCTTCCCGGACCTGGCATACGTGCCAGCCGCCCGGATTCTCTCACGCGTGATCAGCTGCCCGACCAGTGATACCGTGACGCTGGACCTGGGTTACAAGGCGTGCGCATCGGATCCTCCGGTTGAGCGACGGGTCTTTTTTCCCGACCTGCCGGATGCCGTACCAGTCCTGCAAAACGAGGAGCACCTGGTGCTGCAGACGAGCCTGGCTGAGAACTTCCAGCCAGGGGATGAACTGTTAGCCATTCCCGGGCATGTCTGCCCCACCTCGGCCCTGCACAAGCAGGCATACGTGGTCTCGGGTGGCGAGCTGGTCGATGCCTGGCCGATTGCCTCGCGGGATCGCTGGCTAACTGTCTGATCCAGCCGGAGGAGGCGGTGGGGGTGGTTTTTTGCTGGCCGGCTTCTTCTTCGTGGCGGGCTTCTTTTTTGCGGTTGTCCGTTTCCGGGACGTCGATTTCTTCTCGTCTCGATCCTTCAGATCATCTGCCTGCTCAAGTTCCTCCAGCAGCTGGGTATAGTTCTCCAGGCAGGCATCGACTGACTTCTGCAGCTGTGTGAGGTTGACCGCATTGTCCTCACTCGCCGCCAGGATGGGCTTCATCCAGTCATTCATAATGTCAAACTGGCTCTTCATGACGTTGAGGATACTGCGTGGGACCTTGTGCATCACCGAGACGCGCTGCACCGGCTTGTCCATGTCCACCGGGACCATGCCGGTCGTGTAATTGCGCAGTTCCTCCGCCAGCTTGACAAGCGCGTCAGCCGTTTCGGAAGAGAGTTCCTCACGAGCAACAGGCTCGGCAATCTCTTTCCGGGGAGCCTGCTGATCCTGCTCGGCCAGGGTCTCGATCCCGCTGGCCAGGGTCTCGCGAATATCCTTGAGGCCGTCCCGGAAGTTGGCCAGCTGCAAGATCACCTGGCCAACCTTGTCATCGGACCCGACTCCCTTGAGCTTGACCGACTGCGTGTAGGCATCCTTTATATCTTCCCATCGCTGGGCCTCCTCGGGCGAGATCACCCCGAGCAGCTCCTTGACCTTCAGAAGGTTGGACTCGGTATCGCTGGTCAATGTCTGGGCATCATTCTCGTAGTTCGTGAGAATCAGTCGCTCGAGCTCCTCATCGTTCATGATGGCCACGACTTTTTCTGCGATCCGGTTCATGTTTCGATAGGAACCCTGCAACTTGAAGGGAGGCTCGGTGCGGTACTCATCCGCCTGCGCAGCCGAGCGAATGTACTCCCTGTTCACGCTGAGGATCACGTCCCGAACGCGGAGCAGCTTCTTCATCACCTCCACCATCTCGTTGAGTTCCTCGAGCGAGTAATTCCCTTCCAGGTCGACTCCCTCGCGGCTGTCGTGCTCGGCCATCTTGATCACGCCATAAACATCCTGCTGGCTACGACTGGCCAGCACGTCCAGGGCGGGGTTGGAGGTTAGCGAGTTTTCCAGGTAACTCAACTCGAAGGCCTCTGCCGTGTCACCGATGATCTCACCGAGGTTATAGATATCCGCCCGGTTAGCCAGCATGTCGGGAATCTGGAACTTCTCACCACTCTCGGTATAGGGATTCCCGGCCATCACCACGCAGACCTTGCGTCCCCGCAGATCATATGTTCGCGTGCGTCCTTTATAGACACCCTCGATCCGGCGGGTTGCATCACACAGCGAGATGAACTTTTGCAGGAATTCCGGATTGCAATGCTGGATGTCATCCACATAGATCATCACGTTGTCGCCCATCTCAAGGGCCAGGTTGAGCTTGGCAATTTCCTCTCGGGCGCTGGCATTAGGAGCCTCCACCGGGTCCAGGGAGGTCACCTGGTGACCAATTGCCGGACCATTGACCTTCATGAAGATGATGCCCAGGCGGTTGGCAATGTACTCCATCAATGTTGTCTTTCCGTAACCGGGAGGAGAAACAAGCAGCAGCAGCCCCATCCGGTCGGTACGCTTGTCCTCGCCGGCCACCCCCACCTGCTTGGCAAGGTTGTTTCCGATCATTGGCAGGTAGACCGAATCAATCAGTCGGTTGCGGACGAAGGAGGTCAGCACGCGGGGCCGGAATTCCTCCAGTCGCAGGTCCTCACGGGCCCCCTCAACGATCTCCTTCTTGATATCGATATAACTGCGGTAGCGGGGAACCACATCGGCCTCGAATTGCTCCAGCCGGGTGGTAAACTCGTTGTAGTTCAGCTGGTAGACTCCCCTCTCGATCACCGGGTGGGAGCCGATCATTCCCTTCAGCTGCTTGTCCACGGTCGCCTTGACCGACTGGCCCTTGCAGAGATTCTTTTCCATCAGCAGGGCGGCAAGTTCATCCGCATAGGGTGATTCCACTGCCGCCGTTTCACGACTGGCCAGGAAAGCCTCGACCCAGTCTCGCAGCAAGACGAAATGAGCCACCGGGTCATGTTCGACCGCGGCAATGGAAACGGCAAAACGCTCGCTAAAACCACTGTTCTTGAGATGCTCCTGGAACGTTCCAGCGAGGTCACCGGCAACCTCGCTGTGCAGGAAACCGCCGCCCCGGGTAAGTTCCTGGAAAAGGTAATTCGCCGCCTGCGAGACCAGCTGTCGCGGGAACAGGGGATACTCATCCAGTAACGTCTCGAGCATCGGCTGGAGGATTGCCACGTACTGCTGCTGTTCCGAGCTGTCGGGAAAGAGCTGGCTGATCGTCCCCACGCCAGTGAGCCTGGCTTCGACCAGTGCCTTTTCCTCTGGATCCCCGAAAAAGGACCAGAAGACCCGGGCCATCGCCCGGGCCTGGGTGTGATACCTGAGCAGGTCAATCGAGGATTCCATTTCCAGCAGGGCAGACAGGATCAGGTGGGAATCCTCATCATGCACACCCTTGGCATATGCCTCGGTATAACGTGTTCCCATGAAACGGCGGATTTCCTCAAGCTGGCCGTCGGCATCCAGCGAGACAAATTTCGTCACTTCCTGGCCGGCGGACGAGTTCAGGTACTGGGCCATTTTCCAGGCAAGGTACTCTCCCCGGTAAACCGATGGATTTTCGGAAACCACCTCCTGCTGCCAGACGTCCCGGGTCGCAAGCAACTGCTCATCGTCAATCGTCTCGAAAAAGTTGGTTCCGGTCAGGTGCAGTTGCATCTGGTCATCCCGCAACACTGTCGTCAGGTCCAGGGCCTGGACGTTGACGTTGAAATGATGGTCCCCCATCTTGATCACGTTTTCACCGCCAACGAACAGCTCCTGGCGATCCTTGAGCTGCCGGGTTGCATCCTCGCGTATCGACTTGAGACGGCTCTGGATATCGTCGACCCGGACCGAGTCGTCCAGCTCGGTCAGCTGGTCGATAATGTCGCGCACTTTCTCGATCATCAGGTCCGAGGCAAAGTAAGAGTAGATCTCGTCGACGGACTCGAGGCTCTCCACGCGTGCCTTGATCCCCTTGAGAATCCGTTCCGCGGCATTCATGAGCGAGTTGGCGCGCTTGTTGCGTGCCTCGACCAGCGAGAGCTTGCGGGTCTCAAAAGCGTTGTAGACCTCCTCACGTTTCTCAGTCAGCTGGACAACGAATTCGTCAAACTCGGCAAATCGCCCTTCCAGCTCCTCCAGCTGGATCATCACCTTGGTCAGAAATTCCTCGCATTTTTCCGGCGAGTCGCAGATGTCGAGGTAATTGACGACCGACTGGTTCAGCAATTTCATCTGGGAACCAAACTCCGCCACTCCCTCGACCGACATCAATTCCTTGATCCGTGACTTGAGTCCTGCCCGGGCACTGTTCACGCTGCCAAAAATGGCCGAGATGGTGTCGATAATCTGCGTCCGGTGGGTTGCATCCTCGATGGCCAGGTTGCTGACAATGTCGATCAGCATCTCCAGCTCCGTCGCACCCTCAGCAATTGCCTCCCCGATCGAGCGGGCCTCGGCAACGGTGGTGACCTCCTCGATACGAGCGGCATCTGCTTCGATCCGCTGCTTGTATGAGTCCAGTGAATCGGCACGCAGCAGGAACTCCACGCAACGCTGCGAGAGCCGCTCCGTGGTCTCGATCACCTCCCCTTCAAGCTGGGTGATCAGTGTCTCGTCGCTATAGCGGAGGTCCTTGAGCGAGATAATCTGGCCTCGCACTGCCCGCAGGTCACCCAGGGAGGAAATAAAATCGTCAATGAACTCGAAACGACGATGCGTTGCTTCATGGAGGATTTCCGTGGTCTGGGATTGGGCCTGGCTGGTCTGCTGGGCGGTGTTTTGCTTGACCCGTACGACCTTGTCAAACTCATCTATTGCCGAGGCGGCAGCGTCGCGAATCTGCACCATGCATTCGGCAAGGTTGAAACAGTCCGGTTCGGTCAGCCAGAAATAGGAGTCCACGATGTCGCCGCTCTTGCGGACCAGGTCGACGTAGAGGTCGGCATAGGTATCTTCCTTTTCCACCAGGCTGATCACCTCGTGGGATTCCGCCATGCCACGCACGATCTCCTTGTTGCCGACCTTGTAGAGAAAGGAGTCGATGTTGGTACTGGGGGCGAAATCGTCAGCCACGTAGGGTGTCTGCCAGATCTGCAGGGCATGGTGCTTCTGGGGATCCGGCTGGGCCTTGAAACAGATCATCTCGCCGGCTGGAAAGATCGTTGCCCCGTGACAGACAAGGGGCGTCTCCAGTTGCTGCTCGATGAGGTTGTAATGGAGATGGACGTAGGTTCCCGAATCACGGTTATAGAAGATGTAGAGGTAATCCTCTCCATTGGGCGCCTCGACTCGCTTTTCAAAGATCATCCCCCGCAGGTCGTTTTCAAAAACCTTGTGCTCCCCTGTCTGCAGGGAGTAACCGTTTGCAAAGATCACGCCGTGGTCGTCTGGCAGGAGGATGCATGAATCTTCCACGCTGTCGACTCGCCAGGCACGCTGGATCTTGCCGTTGTAGATGAAGTAACGGAATCGCTCTTCCTGGTAGGGACGGATCTTGAGCAGCACGATATTGCCAAGCACCGCAAAGAAGATCTCGGCATCGTCAAGCGTCTGGTCCGGGTTGTCGACCGGTTCGCTATAAATCCCCTCGCCGCTGGCCGTGTTGTTCTCCACCTTGATCGTCAGGTCACCACCGATCGTCTCCACGTAGACCCTGTCCTGGATGGAGATATGCGGATGAAGACCTTCCTGCTGAAGATCCCGGTGGGTCCGCGTCCACTGGAATTCATGCTGCGACGGGAAGACTGCTTCGTGCTCACTTCGATTGTCGATGTAGGTCAGAGAATCTTCGCCGATCAGCCATTTCAGGCATTTCACGTCCTTGTTCGTTTTCCCCACCTGGAAGGCCATGTAGAGGTGGGCCCCAAGCACAAAGAACTTTCTGAACTGTGCGTTCTTCTTGTAGTAGTTGTAGATCTCGGCAAAATCTTTTTGAAAATCACTGTCCTCGATCAACTCCAGTGACTGGCGATGGAAAGTCCCTTCACGAAACTCGTAGACCGAAAAGACATCCTCCACCGTGGTCTGGTTCTTGAGACCAAACTGGACGTTGTAACCAAAGATAAACAGGTTCCCGATGGCAACCATGTCACGGGGAGTGCAGTTGTGATCGGTGGAAACCCGCTCGGTTCCCAGCAGCGAGGTATCGATCGCCCCGAAGACCTGCTTGCGGGCCTCGTTAAGCTTGCCAAGTCGATCCCGTAGCTCTCGGCTGAAGCCGAGCAGCCGGTTACGAATAATCTCGTAGGTACCGCTCTCGAGCTGCACCTCCGCGCCGGGAGTTGCTCCATTCTCAGACGGTTGTTCGATGTCTGCCTGGGCCATCGTCGCGATTCTCTTTTCGGGATGATCCTCTCGGACTGGCAGGGATGATTCCCCGTGGGGCAGCCGGGCCGACAACAGTTATCACGCCTGGCAGAAGCTCCCTTTTCAATCAACTCGTGCTACGAGGGATTCCCCGATTTCGTGCCATCCGCGGCATCCCGGGAAAGCAACAGCGACGAACTCGTCTGCGAGATACCGCTGGTATGGGCGATGCCAAGCAGGCGGTAGAGTTCGCTGCGGATATCGTTACCGCCACCGAGTCCAAGCATCTTGGTAATCAAGGCGGCAATCGAGAGATCCTTGACATCGTCGCTACTGAGATTGAAATCCTCGATCAGTCCGAGAATTTTATCGCGGAAGTAATCGGGGTCACCGGTAAAGAAGGTGTCCTTGACATCGCTGGCGACCTGGCTGTTGTAGACAAACCGGTCAATCGCCTTGCCTCCCTTGACCGCCGAGACGATCTTGTCGAAGAACTCCGTCTCACCACCAACAATATCGATGTGAGCCGTCTTGAGCGCCTCGCCAACAATTTCGGCCTGGGCCTCGGCGATGGTTCGCTGGGCGTCGATAGCGGCAATCTCGATGTCCTTGTCCTTGTTCAGCTGCAGCTTGAATTCCTCGTGTTCCTTGCCAGCATCGTGGAATAACTTCATCGCGGCAGCTTTTTCCTCGATCCCGGTCGCCTCGCTGCTGAACTTCAGTCGCAGCACGGTGGCCTCGGCCGTCCCTTCCTTCTCCAGGGCAACCGCACTGGCTACCTTGACCTGCGCCGCGGCGAGTCCCGAGGCAGCCTCGTCCGCCTGCTTGGCCTCGGCCAGCATCTTGGTGGCCTGCATATCCTTCTCGGCCGCATTGCGGTCACCATCGGCGGCAATGACAACCTCGGTCGCCCTGTACTCGGCAGCCTGCTTGGCTGCCTCGGCGGCCGTCACCTCTTTGACCAGGGCTTCCTGGGCATCTTTTTCGGCCAACGTCACCGCAACTTGCTTGGCCCGGTCAGCCGTCATGAATTCCTCGGTGTTCTTGATGTTTTCCTGCTCCTCGACCACGCTTCGCTCGACAATCACGCGTTCCCGGATGACTTCCTGGATGTTTCGCTTCTCGACCTCGATCGCCTTGTCCTTGTCGATATCGGCAAGCGCCACGACCCGTTCCCGCTCGGTCGCTTCCAGGCCACGGTCCTTCTCCACTCGCTCAGTTTCCACCTTGTCGGTCCGTTCCTTGTTCTTCGCGGCAACGATGACCTGCCGAAGCTTATTCTCTTCAGCAACCTGGACCTCTTCCTCGGTGGCGATGCGGGCAGTTTCACTACGCAGCGTCTGCTCCTGCTCAACCACCCTGCCCTGCGCGACCTCCCGGGCGGTGACCTCAGCGATCTCTCGCAATTGCTGCTGTTCTGCTTCCACCTGCTGACGCTCCAACGCCAGGATCACTTCGCGAGCCTCGACATTCTGCTTGGTGATCGTCTTGTCTTTCTCCCGCTCAATGTCGTTCGCCTGGACATGCTCGGCAGCCGTCACCGCGGTAATCTTCTTGATTCCCTCAGCATCCAGGATGTTCATCCGGTCCAGCTTGAGCACGGGAGTCTGCTCCAGGTAGTCAATTGCGGAACTGACCAGGCGGTATC
>JAPYUD010000622.1:0-1895 GCA_029936215.1 Pirellulaceae bacterium
AACGAAAGGAGATGTGTTTCAGCAGGGATCAGGGGGGAGGTGCTGGTGATGAGCCAGGGATCCAGGATGGTTGGATTGCCGAGAGCATCTCTTCGAGTAACTCCAGCGGAAGTCCAATCACGTTGGCTTCGCTCCCCTCGTTAATCCGGATCCAGTTCAGGTTGTCCTGGTAGCCAAATCCTCCAGCCTTGCCCTCCCAGTTGTTCGTGTCGAGGTATTCTTCCAGTTGGTTGCTATCCAGTTGTTCCATCACCAGCGAGGTCGTCGCCAGCTGGCAGGCAACGCTGTCCTCTGGCCGTTGCCAGAGGCAGAGACCACTCAGGACCTGGTGCTCCTGGCCACTCATTAATTGTAGCATGCGACGGGCGTCCTCGCGGCTACCGGGTTTTCCCATTATTATTCCCCCGCAGAGAGCGACCGTGTCGCAGCCAATCACGATGCCACGGGGCACTTTCTCAGATACGTTTTCGGCTTTCTGCCGGGCCAGGCGGAGGACCAGCTGGTCGGCAGATTCGCCTGGCAGGATGTCTTCCTCGGCAGCTGGTGAGGGAGCGATCACCTCGAAATGGTAACCTTTCTGCATCAGCAGTTGCCTGCGATGTGGTGAGGAGCTGGCTAAAACCAGCCGGGGGGTGTGGGCAATGGCCGGGTCGTCTGTCATGGTAAGAAGAGATTCAACCTCTGCTGCTTGAAAACAGTGTCGTGACGAAAGCACCCTTTCCAGTACTGTATGAAGATAACCACCTGCTGGTGGTCGACAAGCCACCGGCGCTGGTAACGATGGGTGCCCCGGCAGGTACGACGAGCCTGATCGAGCAGGCGCGTGACTACATCAAGCAGAAATACAACAAGCCGGGCAAGGTCTACCTGGGGATTGTCAGTCGGCTGGATGCACCGGTTTCCGGGGTGCTGGTGATTGCCCGCACCTCCAAGGCGGCCTCCCGCCTGACCGAGCAGTTTCGCCAGAGAGCGGTGGTCAAGAAGTACTGGGCACTGGTCGAAGAGGTTCCACAGCCAGCCGAGGGTCACTGGATTGACTGGCTCGTACACCATGACCGGCACCGCAAGGTGCTGGCGGTGGAGGCGGAAAGGGCCGGGGCCAGGCGTGCCGAGTTATCCTATCGCCTGCTGGATCCAGTTGGTCGCTACCAGTGCCTGGAGGTGCAATTGCAGACCGGCCGCAAGCACCAGATCCGGGTGCAGCTTTCTGCTCGCGGGCTGCCGATCGTCGGGGACCGGAAATATGACAGCCTCCAGTCCTTCCCGGTGGGGATTGCGCTGCATTCCTGTCAGCTTGAATTTTCCCATCCGGTGGGCGATGAGTGGCTGCAGTTCCAGGTCCCTCCTCCTGCCTCGTGGCCCCTGCCCCGCGCATAACTGCCCCGCGCATAAAAAACTCCACCTGCCCGTGTTATCGAGCAGGTGGAGCGTGTGAAAAAACCCGGCAATACCTACTTTCGCACTTTTGGCACTATCATCGGCTCGGAAAGCTTAACTACTGTGTTCGGGATGGAAACAGGTGTGGCCTTTCCGATATGGTCACCGGGAAATGGCAGGCCGCGTGGTCAAGCGCGACCTGCCCGTTGGTGTGCGTATTGATGGCTCAATTGCGAGTTCTTCGTTGAAGAACAGCCTGGCAGTTGAACAACGTCACATTGGGGAACGTTGAATTAAAGTGGCCAAGCATTTGTCCGTTAGTACCGGTTAGCTGAATCCATTACTGGACTTACACATCCGGCCTATCAACCTGGTGGTCTTCCAGGGGACTTCACCGCTATTGCGGAATCGAAACCTTATCTTGGAGCGGGCTTCACGCTTAGATGCTTTCAGCGTTTATCCGTTCCGTAGTTAGCTATCCAGCCGTGCCGCTAGCGCGACAACTGGTACACCAGAGC
>JAPYUD010000099.1:0-9514 GCA_029936215.1 Pirellulaceae bacterium
ACTCGATTCCGAGACGACGGTGGCATCGGAAGAGCACGAAGAGCCAGCGGCGAACCTGCGGTGGCGGTTGGATGCGGAGCTGACAAACGGGCAAATCCAGGATGACCGCCTGCCCTACCCGGTCCACGGGGTGGCGGCGAGTGTTTCCTGGGATGGCAGTGGACTTCGGGTTGATGACATCACCGCCCACTTTGGTACGGCACGGCTGGCTGGTTTTTACCAGCGACTGCACGAGGGCGATCTCTCCGAGAGCATGCACCTGCTGGTCAAGCACCTGGCGATCGACAGGCAGCTTGTCTCTCGACTGCCGGATACCATCCGGGAACCGATGCGTTCTTTTGATCCGGTTGGCATGGTCGATGTGAACTGGTCGATGGAAAAAGGGACCGGGGTGAATGACCGACAGCTGGTCATCACGCTCCAGGATATGGCCTTCCGATATGCACGCTTTCCTTACCCCCTGGATTCCGCCCGGGGTGTCATTCGTTTCCACAACGGGATGCTCACGCTGGAGAATGTCCGTGCCTACGCACACGGCCAGTCACTGCAGTTCGCTGCCGAAATCGAGGATCCAATTGACGCACCGCGAGGCTGGCTCAAGCTGGCTGCCAGTGGCCCGGTCCCGCTGGACGATGAACTCCTGGCTGCCCTGGATCCCCGTTCTCAGCAATTCATGCGGTCCCTGCAGCCATCCGGCCAGATCCTGCTTGAACAGGCGGCCTTTCAGTATGACGGTCAGCGTCTCCCGGCCCATCGGCAGTTAGCGGTCCGTCTGAGCGACGGGGCGATACGCTACAAGGCTTTCCCCTACCCCATCAACCGGTTGGAAGGGCGATTTCAGCTGGCAGACAAGACCTGGCAGTTTCAAGATGTGACCGGGGTCAAGGGGCATGCCTTCCTGCGTTGTAGCGGTCACGGGCAGCTGGATGCCCAGGGCCCAAGGCTGGCGATTGACCTGTCAGCCAGTGACATGGCACTCGATGACGACCTCCGTGATGCACTTGGTTCGTTGGACCTCCGCACGTGGCAACTCTGGAATTCCCTGAATCCCTCCGGAGCGCTTGACCAGGTTGCCCTGACCTTGCGAAGGGACCCGGGTGAGTCGCGTACGAGAGTTGCCCTGGTGGCAGAGAAATACCGTACCGACTCAGACAGTGGCCGTGTTCGAGGGGATGGTATTCGGATTGTCCCCAGCTGGTTTCCCTACCAGCTGGACAACCTCAGCGGGTCCTTCTCGTATGCCGACGGGGTTGTTGCCCTGGCAGGATTCCGCGCCCAGCACGATGATGCCGTGATCCGCTTTGCCGCAGACTGCCAGATGCGTTCCGATGGCGAGTGGGCGGTCGATCTTCGGCAGCTGGCAGTGGATAACCTGGAAGTCGATCGCGACCTGCTCGACGCCCTGCCTGGCAGTATCGGGCCCGCGGTTGCCCGCCTGGATCCCGACGGGCAGTACATGTTTGATGGATCGTTAAAACTGCTGCATCGCAATTCGCACCAGCGGCCGGTGCATGCATCCTGGGATTTCACGATCGAGACTGCCGGCGGGGAACTGGGTGGCAGTACACGACTGGAGAACCTGTTTGGAGGTGTCCGCCTGTTTGGCACGCTCGATGACCAGGGAGCTCGTACCGAGGGAACGATCGAGATTGATTCTGTCCAGCTGCGAGAAAAACAACTGACAGGGATCCGCGGCCCACTCTGGATCGACAAGGGCCAGGTGCTGCTGGGCCGATGGGTTCAATCTGTTTCCGGTGATGCCACGCCACACTCGCTGGTCGGAAACTGCGCTGGGGGAACCGTGCAGCTTGACGCCCAGTTGATCAAGAACAGTGGGTCACGGTTTCTTGCAGAAGTTCGGCTCGCGGACGCGGATCTTTCCCGGTTTTCCAAGTCGCTCACAACCAATGGACGACTCAGTGGACGGGCAGATGCCTGGATCCGGCTCAGTGGAGAGCTTGGCGGTGTTCATACCTGGAAAGGAAACGGGCAGGTTCGTCTCCGTACGGCGGATCTCGACGAGGCACCAGTGATCATGGCGATCCGCAGACTGGTGCCACGGGCCGAGCCGGTACAGGAGAATACCAGTTCCACCGAGATCGACCTGCGGATCGTGGCGGACCATGTCCAGCTGGAGAGAATCCACGTGCGAGGTGAGACCCTGAGTCTTGAGGGGAGCGGCTGGATGAACCTGGACAGGGATATCAACCTGCGGCTTTACACGGTTGTCGGCCGTGGTGAGATCCGGCTGCCGCTGGTCAAGGCGGTGCTGGCCGAGGCGAGTCGAAAGCTGCTGGAAATCAACGTGAAAGGGTCGCTTGAAAATCCGCAGATAAGCAGCACAGCGCTGCCGGAACTGGACGATACCCTGCAGCGAATCCTGGTCGACCTGGAGAACCGCCCCTCTCGGATTGCTAGCCCGATAGCCGAGGAAGCGGCAGAGATGTACCGTTAGGCAGGAGCGAGCCTGTTGTTCCGGGACGAGTGATCGACGACGATAAAACAGAGAGTCAAGATGCGATTTGCGAGAGTGCCACTCCGATGAAATTTATCAAGATGCATGGTGCCGGGAACGACTATGTTTTCGTCGATTGTTTCAAGGGGTCCCTGGACGGGGACCTCCCTGCCCTGGCCCGGGAGATCTCCGATCGTCACTTTGGCGTCGGTGCCGATGGACTGATCCTGATTCATCCGAGTGACCAGGCAGATGCTCGCATGCAGATGTTCAACGCCGATGGATCGGAAGCGGAGATGTGTGGGAATGGCATCCGTTGTGTCGGCAAGTACGTCTACGAACAGGGAATCTGCCAGCAGAACCCGCTCTCGATCGAGACCGGTAATGGTGTCCTCTCGCTGCAATTGGAACTGGATGGCGACCGGGTGGCCCGCGTCTGTGTTGACATGGGGGAGCCCGTTCTCGAGGCGGACCGGATTCCCACACTGCTGCTTGGAGACCCGGTCGTGAATCGCCAGTTGACGATCGATGGCTGCACGCTGGAGGTGACCTGTGTCTCGATGGGGAACCCGCATTGCATTGTTTTTGTTGAGGAACTGACCGACGGACTGGTGCACGGTACCGGCCCACGGATCGAGCTGGATGAGCATTTTCCATCTCGCGTGAACGTTGAGTTCGTGGAAGTGATCTCGCCAGGGGAAGTTCGTCAGCGAACCTGGGAACGAGGATCCGGGGAGACCTGGGCCTGTGGCACGGGGGCCTCGGCTGTCTGCGTGGCTGGTGTCCTCTCCGGCAGGACTTCACGCCAGCTCACCAATCATCTCCTCGGCGGAGACCTGGAGCTGTACTGGAACGAGCAGGATAACCACGTTTACATGACAGGGCCAGCAACCGAGGTTTTCCGGGGAACCTGGCCGGACTGAGAATTATCACGGCATGGATGTCGGTTTATGAAAATACGCATACCCTGGATTCCGAAAGTTGGCGGGCTGGCGGTCAGCCTGTTGATCCGCAGCTGGATGCGGACACTCGACTACCGGGTCGCACTCTACGACGAGACCGTCGATCCGGCCATGCCGGGATTCCAGGGGCCGGCGATCTTTCTGTTCTGGCATGAATACATCCCCTTTCCCTTTTACCTGCGAGGCCACTGCAACATCGCCATGTTGCTCAGCCGTCATTACGATGCGGAGTTCATTGCCGAGGCATCTCGTTACATGGGTTTCCAGACGATCCGCGGGTCCACCTCGCGGGGGGGAGTTGCCAGCCTGCGAAAGGCACTGGCTGCCGCCGACGAAATGAACCTGACCATGACCCCCGATGGACCTCGTGGGCCTCGTCGCACGCTGGCCCAGGGTTGTATTTACATGGCCTCCCGGCTCGGTATCCCGCTGGTCTGCCTGGGACTTGGTTATGACCGTCCCTGGCGGCTGAAAGGGACGTGGGATCAGTTTGCGGTTCCCCGGCCTGGTAGCAGGGCTCGCATGTTGATCGGACCGGCGGTCCATGTTCCAGCGGGGCTCAACCGTGAGCAGATCGAGACCTACCGATGCCGGGTCGAAAGCGAACTGGAAATTCTGACCGGTGCGGCCGAGCAATGGGCAGCAAGTGGCAAGGCGATCGCTTGCCAGTTGCCGCTGATGCGGAGTACTGCTCCCTATTACCGGCTCTCCTGCCGCCCCCCGGTCGGTCGAGTTGCCTGACCGAAGATCGCAGTAACAGGTCCGCAGGTCGGAGTGGGCTGATACCCTTGCTGGCAGGGCTCTGCTAGGATCAGCGGTTAAATCGGCGACCCCTCTCGAGGTGCTCCCTTGGTTGATCAACCGCATCATGAACCGGATTTCCTCACCGTGAGTGAATTGACGGGCCAGATCAAGGATGTGCTGGAGGGAGAATTTCCCCAGGTCCGGGTGAGTGGCGAGTTAACGGATCTGGCTCGCCCCAAGAGTGGCCATATCTACCTCACATTAAAGGACGATAAGGCACAGGTGCGTGGAGTGATCTGGCGCAACACGGTTAGCCGATTGGGATTTCAGCCGGAGGATGGCCAGCATGTCGTCTGTGACGGGGATATAGACGTTTATCCTCCCCGTGGGAGTTACCAGCTGGTGATTCGCCAGATGCAGCCACTGGGCGAGGGAGCGATGCAACTGGCGCTTCGCCAGTTGCAGCAGCGGCTGACAGCGGAGGGGCTGTTTGACCCGGCTCACAAGAAAATACTGCCTGCAATTCCAGAGCGAGTTGCTTTTGTCACCAGTCCAACCGGGGCCGCGATTCGTGATTTCCTGGAGGTTCTTCGCCGTCGCTGGCCTGCCGTGCATGTCATGGTGATTCCAGCCCGTGTCCAGGGTGAGGGGGCTGCCGATGAGATTGTTCGCGGGATCACGCTGGCAAACCAGTTGCGCCCCACACCCGATGTGCTGGTGGTGGGACGTGGCGGCGGAAGCATTGAGGACCTCTGGTGCTTTAACGAGGAACCGGTCGTGCGGGCGATTTTTGAATCCGGTATTCCCGTCGTTTCCGCAGTTGGTCACGAGATTGACGTGACCCTGTCGGACCTGGTTGCTGACCGGCGGGCCCTGACGCCAAGTGAAGCGGGAGAGATTGTTGTCCCTTCCCGAGAGGAGATGCTGGCACGACTGGAGACTGCCGGTCGTCGCCTGGCGATGGCAGTCATGGCGAAGCTCAAGTCACTGGGGGCACGGCTGGAAGAACTCCAGGGCCGCCGTATCCTGCGTCGTCCTGATGAGCCGCTGCGGCTTCTCGCCCGTCGTACCGATGACCTTGAATTCCGGGCCGATCGGGCCGTTGGCCAACGGCTGACATCCCAGCGGGATCGCCTGGCGGTTCTCGCCGGACGTCTGCAATCACTCAGCCCACTGGCGGTTCTGGGGAGGGGGTACAGCATGACTCGGAGTGAGGAGAACGAGCACCTGGTGACCACTGCCGGGCAGCTGAAAGTAGGAGACCGCATCCGGACACGATTCTCCAGCGGCGATGTTGTCAGCCGTGTGGAAGATGTGAATACCGGGAGCGAGGCCAACCAGGTGACAAAACCGGAGGAGGAATAAGCGATGGCGAAGAAGAAAGCTGCGGAAGAAATGGATGACTTGACCTTTGAACAGGCGCTGGAAAAACTGGAAGCATCGGTCCAGCAGCTCGAGGATGGGCAACTTGGTCTTGGGGAGTCGCTCGAGCGTTACCAGCAATGCGTGGCGTTGCTGAAACAGTGCCATGGAGAACTGGAAGAAGCGACCCGGCAGGTGGAGTTACTGAGCGAAGTGACGGCCGAGGGAGAGGCGGTGACAGAGGAATTTGAGGATAATGAGCTTACGCTGGACGAAAAACAGGCAACACGAGGCCAGCGACGGGGAACGGGAAGCGAGGCGGGAAACAGCTCGCCAGATTCGGCAGTGGACGATGAACCGGGGCTGTTCTAGACTGGAGAAGGATCGCCCCTGTATCCCCTTCAAGGGAGCCCTGGCCTGCTCCGAAGCGGTTTGCGACCTTTCCACCCTGAAAATACACTCACCGTGACGATCGTGCTCGTCGGTTCCCATCACGTTTGTTCGATGTGCGAGTTCTGCAAAGATGACGACCACGGACAAGCTGGATTTCCTCGCATCTGTTGAATCGCTCCGCCTGCTGGTGGATGCGGAGCTGGATCGGCTCACCCATTATGGATCCGGTTGTCCCACGGTCCTGCAGGAGGCGATTCGTCATAGCTTGCTCTCGCCAGGCAAGCGATTGCGACCGATGCTTGTGTTAATGGCTGCCCGGGCCTGCGGTCAACAGGATAACACGGCACTTGCAGCAGCCTCGGCCGTGGAGATGGTCCATACCTACTCGTTGATCCACGATGACCTGCCTGCCATGGATGATGATGACCTTCGCAGGGGAATTCCGACCTGCCACCGGCTGTTCGGGGAAGCGAATGCGATCCTGGCTGGCGATGCCCTGCTTGCCCAGGCTTTCGAGGTGCTTGCCGGTGCGGATGCCCCGCCGGAAATCATTGCCCGATGCTGCCAGGAACTGGCCTCCGCTGCCGGTGCCACTCAGCTGGTTGGAGGACAGGTAGATGACCTGGCAGGTGTGAACGAGGAACCCTGCCTCGACCGGCTGGAAGCAATTCACCGTCGCAAGACGGGAGCGATGTTTCGTGTCACACTCCGCCTGGGAGCAATTACTGGAGGTGGATCGGATGAACAAGTCGCCTCCCTGGATACGTATGGAAGCAAGCTGGGACTGGCATTCCAGGTGACCGACGATTTGCTGGACGAAGAGGGAGACGAAAACGCGGTAGGAAAAAGGACAGGCAAGGATGCGGCACGTGGAAAACTGACCTTTCCCGGCATGCTGGGGAAAGCTGAGAGTGGCCGGCGAGCCTCGACGTTGATTGATGAAGCCTGCCAGGCGCTGGCAGGCTTCGGTGAAGCCGCCGAACCGCTTGTGTTACTAGCGCGTTTTGTGCTGGACCGAGAAAAGTAATGACGATGCATCCAAACCTCTCGAATCTCACCTCGGCCCGCGACCTGCAGGAGATGTCGGTTAGCCAGCTGGAGACCATGGCGGGAGAGATCCGTGACGTGCTCTGCACACTTCTGGAATCACGTTCTGCCCATTTTGCCTCGAACCTCGGGGTGGTGGAGCTCTGCCTGGCCCTGCACAGCAGTTTTGATTTCCTGCATGACCGCCTGATCTGGGATACCGGGCACCAGATTTATCCTCACAAGCTGGTGACCGGCCGTTACTCCGAGTTCCTCTCCATTCGCACACGTTCCGGGCTGATGGGGTACCCCAATCCAGCCGAGAGTCCGTACGACCTGTTCATGACCGGGCATGCCGGGAGCAGTATTTCCACGATGCTGGGACTCCATTCGGGGGATGACCTGACGGGTGAAGAGGATCGCCATGCCGTTGTCGTGATTGGCGATGGCGCCTTTCCCTCGGGGATCGTTTACGAGGCGTTCAATAACAGTGGGACATCGAGTGACCGCCTGCTGGTGATCCTTAATGACAACAAGATGTCGATTTGCCCGAGGGTGGGTGGCCTCGCCTCCTACCTCGATCGCCTGCGGACTGCCCCCTTCTATACCGGTCTGAAATCCGAGGCTCGCAAGATTCTCAACAGCGTCCCCCTGCTGGGAGATCCTGTGGAACGCTTCATGAGCCAGCTCAAGGAGGCGGTTAAGGCGGGACTGCATGGAGGCATGATGTTCGAGGAGCTGGGTTTCCGCTACCTGGGGCCTGTCGATGGGCATGATGTCGCCACGCTTCGCAAGTACATGAAGATGGTCAGGGACACCGAGGGGCCCACGCTGTTGCACGTGGTGACTGAGAAAGGGCATGGTTATGAGCCGGCAGCGGAGGATCCGGTCTATTACCACACGCCCCCGACGTTCCCCTCCACCGAATCGATCCCCGCGACGCCCGGCCCGTCATCGGTGAACTTTACCCACTTCGCCCGTGACGCCATCCTGGAGGCGATGCGCAGGGACGAACGGGTCACCGTGATCACAGCAGCAATGTGCCAGGGGAACAAGCTGGAACCGGTTCGCGATGAGTTCCCGGATCGTTTTTTTGACGTGGGGATCTGTGAGGGGCATGCGGTGGCTTTTGCCGCTGGACAGGCAAAAGCCGGTTTGCGACCGATCGTGGCGATTTACAGTACTTTCCTGCAGCGCAGCCTGGACCAGATTTTCCAGGAAGTTGCCCTGCAGAACCTCCCTGTCACCTTCATGATGGACCGTTCCGGCCTGGCAGGTCCCGATGGCCCAACCCACCATGGCGTGTTTGACCTGGGGTACCTGAGAGTTTTTCCGAATATGACCGTGATGGCCCCGGCCGATGGCGAGGACCTTGAGCGAATGCTCCATTTTTCTCTCCAGCAACCAGGGCCCTCGGCGGTACGTTACCCCAAGGCCTCGGCCCCGCTGATCTCCCGGCCGGTCGCAGAGGTGGAGCTGGGTCAGTCCGAGCAGCTTGCGACGGGAGGAGACGGTACGATTGTCAGCTGCGGGGCCCTCCTGCACGAGGCACTCTCAGCCCACAAGGAACTTTTGGAGGAAGGGCTCGAGGTTGGTGTGCTCAATGCACGTTTCGTCAAGCCACTGGATCGGCAGGCCCTGGCAACGGTCTTGAAGGATTCACCGTTCGTGGTGACGATTGAGGAGGCTGCCCTGGCGGGAGGTTTTGGGAGTGCCGTGCTGGAACTTGCCAGTGAAATGCAGCTCTCCTCTCACCGGCTCGTGAGGCTGGGCCTGCCTGATACTTTTATTGAACACGGCGATCGGCAGGCCCTGCTGGATGACCTCGGACTGAATGCTGCCGGGATTGCGGATCGCTGCCGGCGAGCAGCTGACCTTGTCCAGGCGACCAGCCGGGAAGCAGGGCCGGTGAAAGGGATCACGAGTTAAGCGGGGGCGGAATAATGAATGAAGATCCTGGTTACCCTTCCTGGGCCGAAACGCCAAGCCGGCGGCCTCGAGCCGTGATACTTCAGCGGCGCGAGGCAGAGACACCACTTGGCAAGCAGCTGGTGGAACGGATTGCCGGGCAGCTGGATGTCGTCGACGTGGGAGTTGAGCTGGAGAACCCGGAGGTCCTGGACGACGTCGATTTCCTGGTCGTGCTGGGCGGAGATGGATCGATCCTGCATGCTGCCCAGCAGATGGGTTCGCGACAACGACCGGTGATCGGGATTAACCTCGGCCGGCTCGGTTTCCTGGCCGCCATCTCGCCCGGAGAGGTGGAGTCTGCACTTGCCAGTATCGTTTCGGGAGACTGCACCATTCAGAGCCACCTGATGCTCCAGTGCAGCCTGATTCGCGGCGAGGAGGTGCTGAATCTCCAGCTGGGGCTCAACGAGGCTGCCATCCGGGTCGGAACTCCCTTCTCGCTGCTGGATATCGATCTTTACGTTGACTCAAAACTGGCAACGACCTATAGTTGCGACGGCTTGATCATCAGCACGCCGGTTGGATCGACTGCCCATAGCCTTTCCGCGGGTGGACCGATTCTCCGCAAGACGATGCAGGCCTTTGTGATTGCCGCCATCAG
>JAPYUD010000100.1:0-9471 GCA_029936215.1 Pirellulaceae bacterium
TCGAGGTTGCCAATGGACGTCGCCTGGAACCGCTGGGAGTTCAGCAACTGGCGACCCTGAGGGAAGCCCAGCAGGCAGTCGGCAATGCTCTGCTGGCCCAGCAGATGAACCAGCTGGAAGGATCCCTTGCTGTCCGCGATCTCGCCATGGCACGCCGACAGGCATCCCGTGATGGCCGCTTCTTCATGCCCCGGCGTCGAGGTCTGGTTGGCAGTCGGCCCATCGTTACCACGCTACCAGAGGGTAACAGCCTGACAGTCCAGTCGGCCATTGTCTCACCGGATCGCCGCTACGTGCGGATCTCGATCCCTGCATTCCCTCCGATCTCATCGGGCGTGGGAGCTGTGAGTACCTTCAACTTCGCCACCGGCGCGGTTGGACGCGGTCTGCCGGATAACGATGACGAACAGCAAGGACAGGGCGGCGGACAGGGCGGCGGACAGGGCGGCGGGCAACGATAACGAACAACAAGGACAGGGCGGCGGACGAAACTTAGCTCGGTCCGAAATAAACAGACAAGGGCAGTCGCTCAGACGCGGCTGCCTTTTTTTGTCCACCGATTGCCCTTACCTCACCAGTCCCGGCTGCACGTCCAGGTCCAGTGATTCGGTCAGGCCCGCCTGGAGTCTCTCCAGGGCAATCGCCCCCATCACCGCGTTATCGGTACAGAGTGCTAGAGGGGCAATCCATAACTCCAGGTCCCGTTCCCCGGCAGCTTCTGTCAATCGCTCTCGCAAGCGAGTATTGGCAGCAACACCTCCACCAACGCACAGTCTCTTTTCACCGGTCTTTTCCAGTGCCAGCATCGCCTTGCCCACCAGGCAGTCAACAACCGCTTCCTGGAAGCTGGCACAGATATCTGCCACCCTCCCGGGAGCAACCTGTAACTGCTGAAAATCGACCTTGCCAGGGCCGGCGAGCTCGTAGCGGACAGCCGTCTTCAGTCCGCTGAAACTAAAATCGAGCGAGTCCGTGTCCCGCAGAAAGGCACGGGGAAATGAATAGCACGCCGGGTCCCCCTCCTCGGCAGCAGCCGAAACCGACGGCCCACCCGGGTATGGAAGGCCCAGCATGCTGGCGACCTTGTCAAAGGCCTCTCCAGCCGCATCATCAATGGTCCCTCCAAGCATCTCGAACTGGATCGCCGATTGACAATAGTAAAGACTTGAATGACCCCCACTCACGACCATTCCAACACAGGGAAAAATTTCTTTGCCACTTGCCATCCGGCAAGCAAAGACGTGAGCTTCCAGGTGGTCCACTGCAACCAGCGGCAGGCCGTGTGCCAGGCACAACGTCTTGGCGGCAACAAGACCAACCAGCAGTGACCCGGCCAGCCCCGGCCGGGTTGCCACGGCGACAGCGTCAAGCTCTGAAAGAGAGACCCCGGCCTGCTGGAGTGTTTCATCGATTACCGGGAGGATCCGTTCCACGTGAGCTCGTGCAGCGATCTCGGGGACCACACCACCAAACCGTTCGTGCAAGCGAGCCTGCGAGGCAACCACCGAGGAAAGAACCTGGTAGTCGTCACGGATGACAGCAGCAGCTGTCTCGTCACAGGTCGTCTCAAGCGTGAGAATGATCATCGTCAAGTAGTGGAAGAAGGGGCTATCGGGCACCTGGACTCGTCATGTCCAGCCTACTGTTTCTTGTCACTGGCATTTCCAGTTTCCGCCGGATCCTCTTTCTTCTTCTCCTCACTGTCCTTCTTCTCCTCACCCTTCTCTGCTTCTGCCTTGTCCAGCTGAGCCAGCAGGAACTCCATTGCCTTGTTTAGCTGTCGGTCATCGAAGCTGGGAGCAGCCTCCCCCTCCGGGCGGGGATTGTCTTTTCGCAGGATATCTACTTGCCGGCGGTAGGCCCCCAGGCCCTGCAGCTCCTTCAAAGAAAACCGAACATCATACCCGTCGTTTGGTTTCACACCCCATTCATCCTCTGGCGTGGCGTCGGGAAAGCGGTGAATGTTCTTGCCGTTGGGGCGATGGTAACCGGCCGTGGTCAGCTTCAGGGCACTCTTGCCACCCTCCAGCTCGATAATATTCTGCACGCTTCCCTTGCCCCATGTCCGCTCCCCGATAATCAACGCCCGCTGATGGTCCTGAAGGCAAGCGGAAACGATCTCGCTGGCACTGGCACTGTAGCGGTTGACCAGCACGACCATCGGGAATCCCTCGTAACTGCCTGACTTGTGAGCATTCCACTCGTTGCGAGGAGAGTTCCGGCCCTCGGTACTGACAATCCGGCCAGTCGAAATATACAGGTCGCTGATGGCGATTGCCGAGGAGAGCAGCCCACCCGGGTTGAATCTCAGGTCCAGCACCAGTGCCTGGAGATCATTTTCCTTGAGCGTAGCCATCACGCGGCGCAGCTCGCTGAGCGTGTGCCGGCTGAAGCCAGTGACTTGAATGAAACCGACTTTTCGATCTTCATCGGAATAGTAATTCCAGCTGTCATCCGCATTGCGGCGAGCACCCAGCACCGTCTCCACGCGGACCAACTCACGCTTCACAGTGATCGTCCTTTCCTTGCCATCGCGAGGATGAACGACGGTCAGGGTGACCTCACTGCCAAGAGATCCCTTGAGCTTCTTGACCGTATCTTCAAGACTGAATTGCTCGGTCGACTCCCCGTCGATCCTGGTAATCTGATCACCAGCGAGGATACCTCCCTTGTAGGCAGGTGTTCCGTAGAGAGGACTAATGACCGTGATCTTGTCGTTCTCCGAACTAATCCGAATGCCAATCCCACCAAACTCGTTCTCCACGTTGCTGCGAAATCGTTCCATGTCCGGGGGAGGAATATAGTTGGAATACTGGTCCAGTTTCTTTATCATCCCCTCGATCGCAGCTTCCATCAGTTCCCGGCGGCTCACGTCGTTAACGTAATTCCTGTCGATCTGATCCACCGTGTCGACAAACAGTTGCAGCAGCTCAAAATATTCCGCTGATTCCAGGTCTTTCTCGTTTGCCTGGTCCTCCGTTTTCTCTTCCTCTGCCCTCTCCTTCTTCTCTCCAGGCGGATCCTGCTGGGCCAGGACAGGAGAAATTACCAAGGGACAAAGGGCGGACCCGACAAGTAACATGACCGGCAGAATTGCCAGCACGATTCGTCTCAGAAGATGCCACTTTCGCATCGTTGAATCTCCCCGGGGAAAAGAGTCCGGGACAGATCCACTTCGCCCGGCGTGATGGGATTATAGGGCAACCCCCGAAAGCCGACAACGATTCGTAATATGGCTCCCCCGTTGACATGTGTTCCCGTTGTGGCCGGAGAGGTATAAAAGACAACTCGCCATTTCCAGGAAACGGGACGAATGAACCAGACAGATGTCATTATCGTGGGAGGAGGCCTCGTCGGGCTGGCAACAGCCTACCAGTTGATCCAACGGTTTCCTGCAACGAGGATCACGGTGCTGGAAAAAGAGGCCTCGGTCGCTGTCCACCAGAGCGGAAGTAATTCCGGGGTGCTCCATTCTGGCATCTACTACAAGCCCGGATCCCTCAAGGCCCTGAATTGCCGTCGTGGCAAGGAAGCAATGGAAGCATTCTGCCAGCAGCATGGCGTCGATTACGAGATCTGTGGCAAGGTCATCGTTGCTGTCGATGAGTCAGAGCTGCCCATCCTGCGGGGAATTCACCAGCGCGGAGAGAAAAACGGTGTCCGGTCGACAATCATTGACCGTGATCGGCTGCTGGAACTAGAACCCCATGCGGCCGGGATCCAGGCGATCCATGTTCCTGAAGCCGGGATCTGTGACTTCCGGGGAGTCTGCCGAAAACTGTCAGAGATCCTCATATCCCATGGCGGGGACATTCTTACCTCCGCCGCAGTGAAGTCAATTCGCACGGGCAATGGAGAAGTCGTGGCGGTTACCAGCCGGGGAGATGTGCGGGGACGGTACCTGGTCAATTGTGCAGGACTCCACAGTGACCGGGTTGCACGGATGACTGGAGAGAACCCGGATTCCCTGGTGGTCCCCTTCCGGGGTGAGTATTACGAGCTGAAGCCCGAGGTCCGGCACCTCTGCCGCAACCTGATCTATCCGGTTCCCGATCCGAATTTTCCCTTCCTTGGTGTCCATTTCACACGCATGACCGACGGCCGCATCGAATGCGGACCCAACGCGGTGCTGGCATTTGCCCGCGAGGGTTATCGCAAGCGGGACATTAACGTTCCGGACCTTGTCGAAGCACTGACTTACAGGGGTTTTCTTCGACTCGCCAGCAGGCACTGGCGAATGGGATTCGGTGAAATGTGGCGTTCGCTCAGCAAGAGGGCTTTTGTCCGTGCACTCAGTCGCCTGATGCCAGGGATCCGTTCGAATCACCTGGTGACGGCTCGTGCGGGTGTCCGGGCACAGGCAATCAACCCGGACGGATCGATGGTCGATGATTTCGTTGTGCTCGCAACGGACCGGATCGTCAACGTCTGTAACGCTCCTTCTCCCGCAGCAACATCGTCACTGAACATCGGGCAGGCGGTCGTGGACAAGCTCTCTGAGCAGTTTTAACCGCTCGTATCGCTCCAACAGGGGCATGCTATAATCAAACCAGCTTTTCCAGGCCCTGGCCCGCCCTGCAGGATTCCCCCGCATTATGGTAAGCCCTACTATTGCACAGGTCCTCGGGCCGTTGCGTGAGATCGTGGGAGCTAAGAACCTGCTGACATCCGCATCCGAGCGGATTGTCTACGAGTGTGATGGATTTGTCGTAGAGAAAAACAGTCCGGACGTGGTCGTCTTTCCGACTTCCACTGACCAGGTCGCCCGCATTGTCCAGGCCTGCAACGAGGCGGACATTCCCTTTTTACCACGGGGAGCCGGAACCAGCCTTGCCGGTGGCTGTCTGCCGGTAGGCGGTGGCGTGATGATCGTGCTGACCAGGATGAAAGAAATCCTGGAGATCAACCTTCGTGACCATTACGCCGTCGTCCAGCCTGGAGTGGTCAACGTCTGGCTGACACAGGCTCTCAGCGGGAGTGGTTACCATTATGCACCGGACCCCTCCAGCCAGAGTGCCTGCACGATTGGAGGCAACGTGGCAACCAATTCTGGTGGTCCGCACACGCTCAAGTACGGTGTCACGGTCAACCATGTGCTGGGAGTCGAAGCAGTTCTGGCCGATGGCAGCATCGCCATGATCGGTGGCCCGGCCGGGGAAATGCCAGGACCGGACCTGGTAGGAGCGTTGGTTGGCAGCGAGGGAACACTCGCGATTGTCACTCGCGTCTGGGTCCGCCTTACGCGTGACCCACAGGGCTACCGCACGATGCTGGGAATCTTCGAGTCGGTTGATGATGCGACCCATGCAATCAGTGCCATTATCGGGGCCGGAATGATTCCTGCAGCACTGGAAATGATGGACCAGGGCATTCTGGTAGCACTTGAAGAAGCATTCCAGTTCGGCTTTCCACTCGATGCCCAGGCGATCCTGTTGATCGAGGTCGACGGGCTCGAAGCGGGACTCGATACCCAGCGTGATGACATCATTCGCTTCTGCGAGGAGTCAGGAGCCCGCGAGGTTCGCATGGCTGCCGACCAGCAGGAACGGCTCAAGCTCTGGAAATGTCGCAAGCAGGCGTTCGGGGCAATCGGACGCTTGAGTTCCAGCTTTTGCACCCAGGACGGAGTGGTACCGCGTACCCAGCTACCGAACATTTTCAAGAAAATCCAGGAAACCTCCGAGAAATACGATATTCGAATCGTCAATGTTTTCCATGCCGGCGACGGAAACCTGCACCCGATCCTGCTGTTCGATGAACGGGACCCGGACCAGGTCAGGAGAGTCATGGAGGCGAGCGGTGAAATCCTGGAGGCATGCCTGGAGGCCGGAGGCAGCGTGACCGGTGAACATGGCATTGGCGTCGAGAAAATTCGTTACATGAACAAGATGTTTCGTGACAGTGACCTGCAGGCGATGCGCCAGTTGCGCGACGCCTTTAATCCTGATAACCGCCTGAGCCCTGACAAGATGCTCCCCACCGCGGGTGCCTGTGGCATGGAACAAACCCACCCGGGTCGCCAGGCGGCACTCTAGAACGAACAATTTCCACGAACTTACCGGATCCGGAAAAGTGACGACCGAGACCCTCTCCCTGCCCTTGACCGAGACTGCCACGCCAGTGGACCAGGACGAGCTGGCCCAGCAGGTGGCCGACTGCTTTGCCGGGCAGGTCCCGATCTACCCGCTGGGCGGATGTACCAGCCTGGATTACGGCCTGACACCCCAACAGGAGGGGATCGGGCTATCGCTGGAAAAGATCAACCGGCTCGTCGACTTCCCGGCACGCGACCTGACCCTGACGGTGGAAGCGGGAATGACGATGGCGACAATTGCTGAGCTAGTCGCTGAAGAGGGCCTGCAACTGCCTATCCATGTGCCAGATGCAGGCCAGGCAAGTATCGGGGGAGTCATCGCCACCAACTGGAATGGACCCGCCCGCCCGGGCTACGGAACGATTCGTGACTACGTGATTGGCATTTCTGCGGTGGACGGAAAAGGCCTTCCCTATCGGGGAGGTGGACGGGTCGTCAAGAATGTTGCCGGTTATGATTTTTGCAAGCTGCTCACCGGCTCGCTTGGAACGCTGGGAGTGATCACGCAGGTGACGCTTAGACTCAAGCCCATTCCGCCCCAGGCCACCACGCTGGCTGTGCCGCTTTCGGACCTCGAGCAGGCTGAGAATCTCCTTTCCGGCCTGGTCGATAGCCAGGCCACCCCCTATGCCGTGGAACTGCTGTCAGGGGAACACTGGCAGGATTGCCCGGCACTGGATACCGATAGCCCCTGGCACCTGACCCTCAGCTGCTGTGGAAGCGAGGAGGAAGTGAGCTGGATGGTGGGACAGCTGGAGCAGGAACTTCAAGAACAGGCACTGCCGGCAGCACAGCAGCTCACCGACGACGAGCACCAGCAGCTCTGGGATGAGCTGGTCGAGTTTCCAGCTGGCAAGGAGGACCCGCTCGTTATCCAGGCCACGATGGTACCAAGTGGAACGACCACTTTTATCCACGAGGCCCGGCAACTGGACCCAGCCTGCTCGATCCAGGCACACGCCGCGAGCGGAATTGTCGTCGTCCGCTTTGCCGAATTCCCCGAGGATGGCCTTTCCCGGACCCTGGTCGGGACCCTGCAGCCGGTGGCTGCCTTAGCTCACGGCAACGTGGTGATTCTGTCCAACCCCTCGGGCAGGGAAATGACTGCCCGCAGCACCTGGGGATCCATTCCTGCCCCGCTCAGCCTGCTCTCACGCATCAAGAACAACTTTGATCCTGGCAATTTGCTCAACCCCGGTCGTTTCGTCTACTCATGAACCAGTCAGACCTACACGTCGATACGAACATCCCTGCAGGTGGCAGTCAGGCCAATCCCGGCGTCTTGATTGAATACCAGAACCTGCTGGACTGTGTCCATTGTGGACTCTGCACGGCATCCTGCCCGACCTACACCGAGACCGGGGATGAAAACGACAGCCCCAGGGGCCGCATCTACCTGATGCGAGCGGTCACTGACGGACGCCTGGAAATGGACCAGGAGGTCCGGCGACACCTGGACCTCTGCCTGGACTGCCGGGCCTGTGAAACTTCCTGCCCCTCGGGAGTCCAGTATGGCAAGTTGATTGAGCCATTTCGTATTGGCATGCAAGAAATGGACAACCAGCTGTCCGATGGCCCTGACTGGTTTCACCGCCGGATCCTGTTTGGCCTCTTCCCCTACCCGGGGCGAATGCGAATTGCCCTCTGGCCGGCCCGGATTGCCCAGCTGCTTCGGCTCGACAAGCTGATCCTGGCCACCGGTCTCTGGAAACTCCTGCCTGACCGGCTAGGCCGCCTTCTGACAATGCTTCCCCCGCTACCGCGCCCCCTGCCAGCCCTGCCTGCAGTGCTGCCAGCCGAGGGACCCAAACGTGCCCGGGTCGCGCTCTTCACCGGCTGCGTGCAGGACGCGATTTTCCGGCAGACCAACTGGGCAACCGCTCGCGTGCTGCAAAAAAACGGCTGCGAGGTAATCGTGCCCCCGGCCCAGGGGTGCTGTGGTGCGATTCATTTCCATGCCGGCAGCAGCCCGGAAGCTCGCCAGCTTGCGGACCAGAATCTTGATGCTTTTGACCTGGACGATGTGGATGCCATTATCATCAACGTCGCCGGCTGTGGCTCAATGCTCAAGGACTACGGTCACCACTGGAATGATGAACAGAACCCGGCACGCCAACATTTCGCCGACAAGGTGATGGATGTATCGGAGTTTCTCGACCAGCTCGGCCTGGTTCCGCCGGAAGGGACAATTCCCCTGCAGGCAACCTATCACGATGCCTGTCACCTGGTGCATGCCCAGGGAATACGAGAACAGCCACGCAATATCCTTGGCCAGATACCGGAACTGGAACTGGTCCCGCTTCCCGAATCCGAGATCTGTTGCGGGGCGGCAGGAACCTACAACCTGACCGAGCCTGAAATGGCCTCGCGGCTGAGTCGTCGAAAGATGGCACATATCCAAAGCACCGGGGCGGAACTGGTGATCACGGCAAACACCGGCTGCCTGATGCAGATTGACTGCGAGTCTCGAATAAGCGGAGCCGGGATCCGGGTCCTGCACCCCATGGAAGTACTTTACCTGAGCTACCTTGGGGAACAGCCGGCGAAGTACATCCGCTCCCTGGCCAGGGACATCAAGTCACTCTCGCTATAAACCATCAACGGTTTACTCCACCGAGCGGATCGCAGCCGCCGCCTCCTCGATCGCTCTCCGCCGCTGGCGGTAACGCTTGACCAGCTCGTCTGTCATCACCCCGGCCAGGATGACCAGTCCAATAATGGCAAATTCCAGCTGCGACGGAATACTCAGCAGGATGATGCTGTTGTAGAGCACCTGGATCACGGCGGCCCCGATGATCACTCCAAGGATCGATCCCTCACCGCCCCGCAGGCTACAGCCACCCAGCACGGCAGCCGCGATCGCGTAAAGTTCGTAGAAGTTGCCATGGCCCGAAGGCTGGACCGAGTTAATGTCGAGCGCAAACAGGATGCCGGCAACGCCTGCCGCTCCCGAGCAGATCACGTATGCCAGGATAACCATGCGGTCGGTCCGGATACCACTGTATCGAGCCGCATCCTCGTTCCTCCCAAGTGCCAGGAGATAACGTCCGTAGATGGTCTGGTTCAGGAAAATGATGGCCAGGATGGCAAGAACCAGCAGGGTAATCATGGGGGCAGGAATCAGCGTCTGCCCCAGCGGAATCCGGCCCAGCAGCCAGCAGGCTCCCAGCACGCCGGTGACAACCAGTGGCAGCCGGGCCGCTGATCCCGCTGCCTTGAGTCCCTTTCGAGCATAGTAGGAGATGGCAGTGGCAAACAGTGCCAGGCTGGCAAGTACCGCCAGGATGTTCATCCGTGGCGTCCAGGCGGGACCTGCCCACAAGCGTCCTGACGTCTTTAACAGGATGGCACCGACCAGTACCAGTAGTCCAAGCAGG
>JAPYUD010000101.1:0-1618 GCA_029936215.1 Pirellulaceae bacterium
CGTTGCTAAGATTTTTCCGGCGGAGCATACACTGATGTGGCGACCCCGTTATTCCCGGCTTTTCGGCAGGTTTCGCCTGCCTGTCTGCGGACTCTTGCTGACAGCCACCTGCGTACTGCCTCTCCTCGCCCAGCAGCAGGAAGCAATTCCAAAGTTTACCCCGGCCCAGCTTGAATTCTTCGAGAAGCAAGTGCGTCCTCTCCTGGCCAAGCGTTGCTACTCCTGTCACAGCGCAAAAACCGAAAAGCTCAAGGGAGGACTCCGGCTTGACAGTCGCTCACTTCTCCTGAAGGGAGGCGATACCGGGCCTGCCGCAGTGCCCGGAAAGCCTGGCGAGAGTCTACTGGTCGACGCGATCAATTACGGGGAAGTCTACCAGATGCCCCCGAAGTCCCGGCTCCCGGAAAAGGAAGTTGCCGTACTGACTCGCTGGGTGTCCGAGGGCCTTGCCTGGCCCGCGGGTGACAAGACAGCCGGCCCGGATTCACACGATGACTTTGATCTCGCCAGTCGCAAGGCCGATCACTGGTGCTGGCAACCGATCCGGCGACAGCGTATTCCCCGTGTCTCCAACCGGGACTGGCCATCGCAGCCACTGGACTCTTTTATTCTTCATCGGCTCGAGCAGGAGAAACTTGTCCCGGCCGATCCCACCGATCGCCAGAGCCTGCTTCGCCGTGCTTCCTTTGACATCACGGGCCTCCCCCCAACGCCCGCAGAGGTGACTGCGTTTGTCTCGGACCAAAGCCCATCGGCTTTCGCAACCGTTGTCGACCGCCTGCTTGACTCGCCGCATTTCGGGGAACGCTGGGCACGCCACTGGATGGACCTGGCTCGCTATGCCGAATCGCATGGCCATGAATTCGATTACCCCATTCATAACGCCTTCCAATACCGTGATTACCTGATCCGGGCATTCAATGCCGATGTCCCGTATGACCGGTTCATCATGGAACACCTGGCAGGCGATCTTTTGCCCGACCCGCGGCGGAACCCGCTCAACGGGATTAACGAGTCGGTTATTGCAACCGGCTTCTGGTACCTCGGTGAGGCAACGCATGCCCCAGTGGACGTCCTTGGCGACCAGGCATCGCGAGTGGACAACCAGCTTGACGTGATGGCAAAGAGCTTCCTGGGCATCACCCTGGCATGTGCTCGCTGCCACGACCACAAGTTCGACGCCATCAGCACTCGTGACTATTACTCGATGTTTGGCTACCTGCAGAGTTCCCGGCGCAACACCGCCCTGCTGGACCCCGATGGGAAGATCAAATCACACGTTGACCAATTAACCCGGGAACGAAAAACCGCCAGCGATCTTCTCGAGACTCACCTTCTCGGAGAGGACCGGGTCTCTCCCGCTGATTTTAAAAAATACCTTTTGGCCGCCCGCGAGATCGGATTCGGTACTCAATCCGACCACGCCACGGTGGCGACCCAGTATGCACTCGATACACCGACGCTCAAATCACTCTCCGATTACCTGCTATCCGAGGCGACCCTGGCCCCTGGCCACCCGTTCCATCTTTGGCGCCGAACCGCAGAAAAAGCGGGGCCGGACGTTCCGGCGGTGGCGGCAGCGGTCCAGTCAGAAGACAAGCGACGCGCAGCGGAGATC
>JAPYUD010000101.1:1628-9408 GCA_029936215.1 Pirellulaceae bacterium
CCGAATCCAGTGCACCCATCCCGATTTCTCCTGACAAGGGGCCGAACTGGATGCCCCATGGAGAGGCCTTCCCTGCGAGCGGGCCCGCCCGCCTTGCATTGGACCTGGGCCCTCCGCACCTGGTTCCCGGAAACCAGTTGCACAGCGGTGTGATCGCCCGAAAGCTTGAAGGTTCGATTCGCTCCCCACTCTTCACGCTTACCCACAAGAATATTCACCTTCACGTGAAAGGAAGCGGCGTCACGATCCGGCTGATTATCGAGGGCTACTACATGGACGAATTTAATGCCCTCCTTTTCCGTGGCTTCAAGCAGGACATCAAGGATGTCAACGAGTTCAGCTGGCGGACACTCGGGTCCGATGTGGGCCGATACGTGGGACACCAGGGGTACCTGGAGGTGATTGACCACGGCGGGGGATACGTCGCCATTGACCAGGTAATCCAATCCAAGGGCGGCCCACCGCCAGCAGGCCCCGGCTTCTCTACCACGCTGCTGACCGGCGCACTGGATAACACGACCCACGAGGACATCGCCGACGCTTATACCCAATGGTGGAAGTCTGTTCCGCAGCGCTGGGCGGCCGGCACCCAGGAGGCCCTGGACATTACCATGGTCAACGCCATCCTTTCCGCCGGCCTCCTTCCCCTGACCGCTGAACTTGGCGCCTCTCAGAAGCGTTACGTTGAAACCGCATCCGTCATTCCGGGCCCGATGAAAGTACTTGCGATCGCAGACGGGGATGGCCACGACCATTCCGTTTACATTCGCGGCAATCCGCACATCCTGGGCGACCAGGCACCGCGAGGTTTCCTTACGGCGCTTTCCGATCCCGACACCCCCCTTGTCACGGGTCCCGGAAGCGGCCGGCTGGCGATGGCCAGGGAAGTCGCCTCCGCGAACAATCCACTTACCTCCCGCGTGATCGTTAATCGCGCATGGCACCATCTTTTTGGAAGGGGGCTGGTGGCAACGGTCGATAACTTTGGTGTTCTTGGCGAGACACCCAGCCACCCCCGCCTGCTTGACTATCTCTCGATGGAGTTCACCGGCGACGGTTGGTCCATCAAGCGACTGCTCAGGCGGATCCTTCTCAGCAGCAGCTACCGGATGTCTTCCCATGCGGACCCTCAGCAGAGGCTCCAGGATCCAGGCAACCTGCTTCTTCACCACGCGAATGTAAGGCGCCTGCAGGGCGAGGTCATCCGGGATGCCATGCTTGCCGTCTCTGGACGCCTGGATGGGGAGAAACTCTACGGTCCTCCAGTCCCGATTCACATCACTCCCTTCATGACGGGCCGTGGCCGCCCCGGCGGATCGGGTCCCCTTGATGGAAATGGCAGGCGAAGCATCTATATCGCTATTCGGCGCAACTTTCTTTCCCCCATGATGCTCGCTTTCGATACCCCGATCCCCTTTAATTCCATGGGCCGCAGGAACGTCTCCAATGTGCCATCCCAGTCGCTGATCATGATGAATGATCCTTTTGTCATTCAGCAGGCGGCTCTCTGGGGAGAGCGGATTTCCGGACTGGAAACAATCTCTCGTGAAGAACGGGTCCGCCAGATGTACCTCGAGGCCCTCTCCCGGTATCCGACTCCCGGAGAGTTGGAACAGTCGATCGCTTTTCTCGTCTCCCAGGCGGCCGAGTATGGTGTTGCACCGGACCAGTTGGATGGCGAATCCCGCCTCTGGTCGGACCTCGGGCACGTGCTGTTTAACATGAAATCATTCGTCTTCCTTTACTAGTGAGAAAACCGTCATGGCACACTGTGGTCGCTTTCGCGGGTCACCTGTAACCCGGCGGCAGATGCTCTCCCACTGCTGTGGTGGCTTCGGTTCCGTCGCGCTCGCCTCGATGCTGTCAGGCGAATCCCTCCAGGGCCAGGAACCTGGTCCCCACTCCCCGCTCAGTCCTCGCCCCACCCACTTCCCCGCCAGGGTAAAGCACGTGATTTACCTTTACATGGACGGTGGGCCGTCACAGGTCGACACATTTGACCCCAAGCCACGCCTGGCAGCGGAAAACGGCAAACCCTTTGCCATGGAAATTGAACCGACGCAGTTCAACAACATCGGCACGACCCTGGCCAGCCCCTGGAAGTTCCAGCAACACGGAGAAAGCGGCACCCCCGTGAGTGATCTCTTTCCGCATGTTGCCAGGCACGTTGACGACCTGGCAGTCATCCGTTCGATGACCTCCAAATTCTCGGAGCACACCAACGGTAATTATTTTCTTCACACCGGGATTGGTATCCAGGGCAGACCCAGCATGGGCGCCTGGGTCGGTTACGGGCTGGGAACGGAATGCGAGGACCTTCCCGCTTTTATTGTCCTCAATGGCGGCCTGACCCCACCCGGCGGCCTGGACAACTTCAACAGCGGCTTCCTTCCTGCCAGCTACCAGGGTTCCGTGTTTGGTTCCCAGACGCCACCGGTCAGCAATATCCAGCGGCGGGAAGCATCGACCACACTCCAGCGGAACAAGCTCGACCTGCTTGCCAGCCTCGATTCCAATGAACTCCGGAAACGTGGCAACGATGATGCTGTTGAATCCGCGATTGCAAATTACGAGCTCGCCTACCGCATGCAAGCTGTCGTCCCTGAACTGACCGACCTCTCCACGGAGACCGCCCAGACACGGGAACTTTATGGGCTCGACACCAAGACGAAAGGAACTTCGACCTTCGGCCGGCAATGCCTGCTCGCTCGCCGCATGATCGAGAAGGGCGTTCGCTTCATCGAGCTCACCTGCCCGTCCGTCGGGCACGACCGCTGGGACCAGCACGTCAACCTCGCAAAAGGACACGCGGACAATGCCATGGCGGTTGACCAGCCGATCGGGGCACTCCTGACCGACCTCAAGCAGCGAGGATTGTTCGAAGAAACGCTGATCGTCTGGTCAGGAGAATTCGGAAGGACGCCGTTTGCACAGGGAAACAACGGCCGGGATCATAACCCGTTCGGTTTTAGTCTCTGGATGGCAGGTGGCGGCGTGAAGGGTGGAACAGTGCTCGGGGCAACCGACGAGTACGGGTACAAGGCGGTTGAAGACAAGTTCGAGATCCACGATCTTCATGCCACCATGCTCCACCTGCTGGGCCTGGACCACCTGAACCTCACCTTCCGTTTCAGTGGCCGCGACATGCGACTCACAGATGTCCATGGTGAACTCATAAAGGGCGTCCTGGCATGATAAACCGTACCCTCCTCTTCCTGTCTGTCTCCGCCGTGATGCTCTTCGCAGCACCACGCCAGATCGCCAGCGCAGAACCGGTCCATCGCTGGATTCTTGATGCAGATCATCATTCCAATGGACGCTTTCAGCCCACCCGGGGCACCTGGAGTGCTTTTCCTCAAGCCGAACCGGTTTTTCGTCAAACCACGGGCGGCTACCAGCTCGACGGCGAAACACACTTTTGCGTCGTTGGCAAGGAGGACCAGAAGCCGGTCGTCCCGGGAGACCTTCCCACCAAGGCCCTTGGGATCGAAGCATGGGTTTACATTGATCGGCTCGACGACTGGAACGGGATTGCAAGTGCCATCCAGGACAATGGGGATTTCGAACGTGGTTGGATGCTTGGCATTCGCAACCAGTCTTTCTGTTTCGGCCTCACCAGCAGTACCGTCCAGCGTCTGACCTACCTGGATGCAACCGAACCGATCGAGCCGGGTAACTGGTACCACGTGGCGGCAAGTTATGACGGGGCACGGATGCGTCTTTACGTCGATGGTCGCCTCAGCGCTGAGTCTGCGGCACAAAAAGGGCCGATCCTCTATCCCCCGGAAACGCTCTGCGTTATTGGGGCCTACCACGACAGCAATGAACATCACCCGCTCAAGGGTGCCATTGCAAGCCTGGCGATCTACGACCAGGCACCCCCGGTGGCGGACTTCAAAAACAATTACCAGCAACAGAGAGCTGTTTACGAATCCGAGCATCCCACCGCCGAGGTCATCACTGGTTGGCCGACCTACATGCGAGACAACCGCCGAAGCGGGACCACTCCCGAGAAACTCGAACTCCCCCTCCACTGCCAGTGGGAATACCATTCACACCTGGCGCCTCGTTCTGCATGGCCCCCACCCGCACCGCAGAATTTCTGGAGCGAGACATTCAACCTGAGGGCCCGGGTGATCTTTGACCGCGCTTTCCACCTCGTCTCCGACGGAAAGGCAGTCTTTTTCGGATCGTCCGCTGACAACCAGGTTGTCAGCCTCGACATCACCACCGGCACACCCCGCTGGCGTTATCTCACCGCTGGCCCGGTGCGACTGGCTCCCACTCTGGGAAAGGATCGACTCTTTGTGGGAAGCGATGATGGGCACCTTTACTGCCTCGACACAAACAGTGGGCAAAAGAAGTGGCGTTACCTCGCCGCGCCCTCGGACCGAATGATCCCAGGAAACAACCGCATCATTTCCGCCTGGCCCATTCGTACCGGTGCCCTTCTCGACCGCGGCGTCCTCCGGATCGGCTCCGGCCTTTTCCCCATGCAGGGCACCTATCAGCATTCGGTCGATCCGGAGAGCGGCAAACGCCTTGCCAGCGGCTCGCTTGACTTTTCCCCGCAGGGATACATGCAGCGGCGCGGGACACGCCTGATGGTCGCCCAGGGGAGGGCACCCCAGGCCGCCATGGGCGCCCTGGCTCGTGCGCCGAAACCAGAACCGACTGACCGTCCCGGGTCCGGTGAAAAAGTGGTTTTTTCCGGAATCACCGCCGGCGACACTCACTTCCTGGCCACCGATGACGGTCTCGTTGCCATGGACCGACGGGGCAATCAACTCTGGAGAACAGACCTCCAGGGAAACTGTTATTCGCTCGCCATCGTCGGGGGCCGTTTACTGGCAAGCACAGACGAGGGAGTCATTTACTGCTTTTCTCATACCGAGCGCCCCACTCCTGCCATCCTTCGTGAAAATGTCTCATCAACTCCTCCCTGGGCGGCACCGTCGCCGTCCGACTCAAAGAACCTTGTTGCAACCATCCGCGAGCGGATCACCAAATCCCAGGGCTTCATCCCTCGCTCAGGCTACGCCCTGGTGACCGGGGATAATCCACTTGGCATCGCTGCCACGCTGCATGAGCACTTTCCTTTCCGCGTCATCGTCGTCCCCCCTGCCGGCACGGACATCCAGTCGTTAAGGGAAAAGGTTCGCCTTGGCGGAATTGCCGGGGAGGTCGTGGTCCATGATCCTGTTGAAGGAGACCTCCCGTATGCCGACAATCTCTTCAACCTTGTCTTCTCCACTCCGCAGGCCAGGCCGATCATGCCTGCCGAGATTACCCGCGTCCTGCGTCCTTCCGGCGGCGTCGCGGTGATTGCATACGACAAGCTCCCGGGCAAACCTTCACGGCAGGCCTGGCAGCAAAGTCTCCCCCGAGGCACCATGGCCCCCTGTGGCCCTGCGGATCGCTGGCTTTCCATTAGCAAACCTCCCGCCGAGGGCATCGGCCAATGGAACCACATATACGGCAGCGCGGCGAACACCGCCTGCAGTGAGGACCAGCTGGTTCGAGGGCAACTGGCGCTGCAGTGGTTTGGCGGCCCTGGCCCCCGGAAAATGATTGACCGTCATCATCGTACGGTGCCTCCCCTGGTGTCCCACGGGAGGATGTTCATCCCAGCTGACAACCGGATTATCTGTGTTGACGCGTACAACGGATCGGTCAACTGGGAGACGGCAGTCCCTGCCAGCCGGCGTGTCGGTGCCCTGCGGGATGCCGGCAGCATGACGGCCACATCGGACTACCTTTACATTGCCTCCGGGGAATCCTGCCTGGCGCTCTCCGTTGCCACGGGGAAAGCGGACATCACGATCAAGGCTCCCCTGCCAGCCGGCGACGCAAGGCACTGGGGATATATCGCCAGAGAGGGAAAACAGCTGGTCGGCAGCACCACTCGCGTGGGCGCCTCCCGGACTGGATTATCCCGGCAACAGATATCGGAAACTTACTACGATTTCATCCCTATCGTTACCAGTGATTCCCTTTTCAGCACCGATCGGCATAGCGGCCGCCGCCACTGGCAGTACATCCCCACCGGCGGGGCCATCATCAACCCCACGATCACCGCCGCCGACGGCAGACTCTATTTCGTCGAGAGCACCAACCCGGCGACCCTTTCCGATCCGGATGGCAGAAGCACTCCGAAGCAACTCCTCTCCGGGGGTGCAAGCCTGGTGGCGATCGACCTGGCGAGCGGTTCTCTTGCCTGGCGCCGCGAGATTGATGTCTCCCGGATTGAGCACCACCTCTATCTCTCCTACGCGCAGGGCACCCTGCTTGCAGTTGGCAGTCGCAATGCAACGAAGGACGGCAAGTCGACCGTCTGGTACGACGTGTACGCCTACGATGCCTCAAGTGGTGAAGAACGCTGGACGGCCACGCAGGACCAGGGACAGGATGTCGGAGGCAGCCATGGCGAACAGGATCATCACCCAACGATCGTCGGCGACACGATCTACGTGGAACCCCAGGCGTACTCGATCAAGACCGGCGAGCGGAAGCCTGGCTGGCAGTTACAACGAGGCGGACATGGATGCGGAAGCCTCTCCGCTTCTGCCCACACCTTGTTTTTCCGTGCCGGAACTGCCACCATGTCCGACCTGGTAACCGGCCAGAGAAGCAAGGTGACGACAGTCAGCCGTCCCGGCTGCTGGATCAACATGATTCCTGCCAACGGTATGCTGCTGATTCCAGAGGCGAGTTCCGGTTGCACCTGCGACCTGGCCATTCAGACCTCGATGGCTTTTGTTCCTTCCAGACAACCCACGACCGGGGAGAAATAACCTGGCCTCCCCAGACGCAGTTAACCCCAGGTGAAAAGAGGAATTCCATGCAACAGGTAAAAATCTTCAAGAGTATCGAGAGTGAGATCCCGGCGATGGAGGAGGAGATTAACGGCTGGCTATCCGAATCCGGTGCCAGGGTGGTCCAGATGTCAGGGAACATTGCTCCCCAGACGCAGGCAGAGACCAGCCTCGGGGGCGGGGGGAGTTCTTTCTCCAGTTCTGACGTGATCCTGATGATCGTTTACGAGGGCTGAAGTGAAAAAGTGCCATGAAGATTGACCGCATCGATTTGTACCACGTGGCGATGCCATTGATCTCTCCATGGCGCACGGCCTATGGAGAGGATGCGGACATTCACGCTCTGCTCTGCCGCCTGGGGTCAGGCTCACTTGAAGCCTGGGGTGAAGCGGCGCCCTTTGCTGCCCCCTGCTACAGCGCAGAATCCGCTGGCAGCGCATTTCTTATCGCCCGTGACTGGCTCGCGCCGGCGGTCCTTGGGCAGGCATTCGATCGTGGTGAGCAATTGCAACAGGCGATGGCTGCCTACAAGGGAAACCCCTTTGCCAAGTCTGCTATCGACACCGCCTGGTGGTCTCTCAAATCGATCAACACCGGAACCCCACTTCACAAGCTCCTGGGGGCAACTCGCGACTGGGTCCCGGTAGGGGCAGACTTTGGTGTGATGGACCGCGTCGAGGATCTGCTTCCGCAGATCGACGAGGCAGTCTCGGCAGGTTTTCCACGGGTGAAACTCAAGTTTCGTCCCGGCTGGGATATTCCCGTAATCCAGCGAGTGCGCGATGCATTCCCCTCATTGACCATGCACGTTGACTGCAACAGCGGTTACACGATCAACGATCTCGAACAATTCCGCCAGCTTGATGACTTCCAGCTTTCCATGATCGAGCAACCTCTCCAGCACGATGACCTGTATGACCATGCCCAGCTCCAGCGTCAGATCGAAACCCCGGTCTGCCTTGACG
>JAPYUD010000623.1:0-1859 GCA_029936215.1 Pirellulaceae bacterium
GAAATCGTCTGCGGGAAGATGGTACGATGCTGATACCGGGGGCCGCAAAGCCGGTCGCTTACAAGACCTCGGCAGAACTGATGGACCTGCTGGCGGGGAGCTCCCGCATGAAGCAGACCATGACCTGGAAACTCACGCAGTTTGCACTGGGCCGGCCGCTGGGACAACGCGATGCGGCCATCCTGGAGGAGATCCACAGAAGCGCAGAAGAAAACGGTGGAACCTATACCAGCCTGATCACCGCTATCGTGATGAGCGACCTGGTGCAAATGACACGCACAGAGGAAAGTGAATGAAATACCCAACCATTAACCGCCGCACGGCGCTCAAGGGGATCGGTTCGGTCACTATCGGCCTGCCCATTCTGGAAGAGATGTGCCGGCCGCTTGCTGCCGACGAACAGCAGAAGGTCCCGGTACGGTCCTTCAACGTTTTCTTTGGCCTGGGAATTCCTGCCCCGCTGCAGACCGAGGGCTTCGATGGCGTGCTCGAGCCACTCAAGCCGCTAGCCGACAAGCTGTTGATCATGCGCCAGGTCAACCAGCTCCGCTGTGACGAGTCCGGCATCAACGCCCACTTTGATGGTGCCTCGGGCGCCTTTACTGCCGCGCCCCCCAACGGAGAGGCAAAGGCAGGTGGACCGTCGATCGACCAGGTCATCCGCCAGGCCCATTACCCGGATGGTTTGCCCGCGGGTATGGTCCCGACACTGGTCGCCGGGACATTCTTTCGCCGCAGCCGCGTCAGCCGGTATGTCCACAGCTACAACCACGACGGGACGGTGGCGGGGACGATGCAGGAGAAGCCCCGCGAGCTGTTTGACCGCGTCTTCGGGACGATCTCGCTTGGCGATGGAACCGATGGCCGCCGCAGGCGCCTGCGCCGCAGCGTGCTCGATTCAGTACTGGACCAGTACCGCAGCTTGACCGGGAAGAACTCGACGCTGGGGGCCGGTTCCCGGGCACGGATTGCCGACCACCTGGACCGAATCCGGGAGTTTGAACAGCGAGCGTATGCGATGAAGCGGGGCAATGCCAATGCCCCACAGCTCCCACCGCGCAGCCAGCTCCTTCACGGGGGCCCGGCAGACCCGGGCGGACAGGGAATTGATATTACCCTGGAAGAACTGACCACCGAGTGGCGGCTGCTGGCGGACCTTTACGCCATGGCGATCCAGATGGACCGGGTCCGCTTCGGCGCGATCACCTTCCTGGCCGCCGGGGAACGGATCCGGCTGACCGGGGACTACGAGTACGATGGCAAAAAGATCTGGCAGTTCGACGACGCTGCCCAGCACAACGCCTCGGGCGACAAGGGCTGCAGCCACGAGTGGTGGCACCAGTTCCGTGAAGACCGGCCCAACAAGCAGCTTCGTGCGCATGCCCATATGAAGATGCGCGAGGTGGCCTACTTCCTGAAGTTGCTCGATGGCCCCGATGCCCGCGAATCCAACGGCAAGAGCATCCTGGAAAACTCACTGATCACGATCTCCACCGAGTCGGGGGATGGCCGTCACAATGATGTCAAGCGGGAGCTCTCGGGTGTCTTTCACGCGGTAAGCGGTGCCAACGGTCGCTTCCAGACCGGCCAGATCATGGATGTCGGGGCCGAGGGGCTGGACCTCTACAACACCATGCTCAGTGCCATGGGAGTGAGCGGGCGGATGGGGCCAGCGAATCGGGACGTGAATTCCGTCGATAAAATCCGGTCCTGAACGGATGCTGGAAGATGACAAGATCTCGAATCCTGTTGATCTGCCTGGCCTTTTATCCCCTGCTGGTCGGGGGAGTCTGGGGCCTGGCCGGCGAGCTGGATCGGCTCGACTGGGCCACGCTGGCGGTCACCTGTCTCTTTCACTT
>JAPYUD010000102.1:0-9294 GCA_029936215.1 Pirellulaceae bacterium
CTTCCCGAGGATGTCGAGGTTGGCCTGGGGTGTGTCAGTTGCCTGCCGGGGCAGGTCGATTCGGTCGCCACGATTGTCGAGCGGGTAGAGGCGGCGCTGGAATATCTAGAGCCGGGCCGCCTGACACTCAACCCGGACTGCGGGTTTGCTCCTGGCTCCGCAGCCGAGGTAAGTATCGAGGAGGTCTTTACCAAGCTCCAGAACGAGGTCGAGGCTGCCCGCCAGTTGCGGGAAACCTATGGCTAGGGTCGAGTGCTGTCGTGGGTTTCGAACCACTTCAGGATGTGGGCAACCTTGACCATCATCCGGCTGGGACGGGCTACGATCGCGTGAGAGGCTCCCGGGATGCGGACCAGCATGGAATCCACCTTGCGGAGCTGGAGTGCCTGGTAAAACTGTTCCGATTCGGACATCGGCGTTCGGAAATCCTCTTCACCGGTGAGCAACATGGTTGGCGTGGTGACGTTACCGACAAGCGAGAGGGGCGAGCGGGCCAGGTAATCGGCAGTCTGGGCAGTCTCCCAGGGAGGACCGTGAAACCAGTACTCGCTGAAGTAGTTGTAACCGTCGGAGGTGAGGGCAAAGGAGTACCAGTTGATCACCGGCTTCTGGGCCACCGCGGCAGCAAATCGACTGGTCTTGCCGACAACCCAGGCAGAGAGGATGCCTCCGCCGCTGCCACCGGTCACGAACAGCCGGCCTGGATCAATCGAACCACGGGCGATGACCGCGTCGACGCCGGACATCAAGTCCTGGAAGTCCCCCTCGCAGGGATAGTTGTGGTCAATCAGGTCAGTAAAGGCCTCCCCGTAGCCAGTGCTGCCTCGTGGGTTGGTGTAGACCACCACGTAACCGGCGGCGGCGTAAAGCTGGATCTCCATGGCGAAGCGACTGCCGTAATTCGCGAAAGGACCCCCGTGGATTTCAAGGATCAGCGGGTACTTCCTGGCAGGATCGAAATCGGGCGGGGTGACAACCCAGGCGTCAATCTCCCGGTCATCGAAGCTGGACTTGAACACCAGGTGCTCGGTCTGGGCCAGCGTACGGTCGGCAAACAGTTCGGTATTGAGTTCTGTCAGCCGGGTTGTGGGACCGCTGGACGTGCTCTTCAAGGCGACCTCGGCAGGATAGTCCGGCTGGGACTGGGTGAAGGCGATCGAGCCGTCCGCCGAGACACTGTAGGAGCCCCCCTGGTAAGGCCGCCCCAGCGAGGTGCCCCCCACGTTGGTTACCAGCTGGAGCTGGACCTCGCCATCCAGGGAGACTGAGCCAACCTTGCCGACTCCATGATCGTCGTACTTGAAATACAATCCACTCCCATCGGATTTCCAGCGGGGAGCGCCGATCGAGCGGTCCAGTTCGCTGGTCAGGCAGCGAACCTGGCTGCCATCGATCGCCATCACGTGAAGGTCTGATTGCTGGTAACTGCGTTTGTCGTCGACGAAGCCAACAAAGGCGACCAGCGTGCCGTCTGGCGAGACCGCTGGCTGGTCCTCCGGGCCGTCCTGGTCGGTCAGCTGCTGTGGGCTGCCCTCTTCCAGGTCGAGACGGTAGATATTGGAATTACGGGGTGAGTGTTCCCAGCCCTCATAGAGCTGGCCTGAAAAGAGCAGCGATCCGCCATCGGCGGTCCACGAGAGCGGCCCCCCATGGTCGTAGGCGGTATCGGTCAGCTGGCGAAGTTGCCCGTCTGCCAGGGTCACGACAAACAGCTGGCGATTGCCCGGTTTCACGTAACCGCTGCCGTCCCGCCGGTAGATCATCTTGTCGATTACCCGGGCCGGTTCGGCCCAGCTGGCACCCTCGGGGGCCGTGGGGAGCGTGACGAAAGGTTTCGGGTCGGCCGGGACGAAGCTGGAAAAGGCAATCTGGCTGCCGTCGGGGGACCAGCGCAGGGAACTGGCACTGTTGTCGAGTGTGACAATAGTCTTGAGTTTCTTCCTCCCGGGCGCTGCCAGGAGGATCTGGTTTTCACCTCCCTGGCTGGCCACGATCGCAATCTGGCTGCCGTCGGGGGACCAGCGTGCAGAACTGTAGCTGCCCTTGTCTCGCGTGATCGCGTAGTGCTCACTTCCGTCACTCTGAACAAGCCAGATGCTGTTAGAGAACCGGTCGGTCTTGATCAAGGCCGAGGTACGTGAGTAAACGATCGTGGACCCGTCCGGAGAAATCTGGGGATCCTGGGCGTACTGCAACTGGAAAACGTCCTCCAGCGTGAACGGGGACTGGGCGGAAAGTGAGAGGGCTTGCAGAGTTGCCAGCACGGAAACGAATGTCAGTAAAAGGCGGATGCGCATCAGGTGGCTCCTGGAGTGGTAGGTTGGTGCGCCCCTAATGTAGATCGCCCGATGCCATTTGCAAATTCCTGCGGGCTCGGATTCAATATGAGCGAGTGAAGCCAGGCCACGTCGAGTTATCGAGTCATCCAGAACGGGAAGATCCCTGATGGCAAAAAAAGCCACCATGATGTTCGAGATTGACAAGGATCGTGATCTGGTCGAGGTCCAGGTCCAGATCTTCAGCGAGGACTCGATGGGTCGCGATGCGACTTTCGTGCTCAGCCAGCGAGCGCGGGTGAAAGATCATGATCCGGTTCATGACAGCAAGGTATTGTACCAGCATCATTTTCGTACCGACGAGCGAACAATCACCTTCACTTTTCCGACCAGCGAGCTGACGGGTTTCTGTTATGACGGGTCGGAGATAGAGATCGAGTACCAGGGCGTTCTGAAAATCGATGACGCCGTTTTCTTTGATACCAAGGTATCCGAGGAAGTCATCTATAACGTGCTCAAGAAACCGAAGATCCGCAGGGATGCCAAGAACCTGATTGATCCCAAGGACAGTTTTAACTTTTTTACCAACCTGCGTGCCATCCCCTTGCGAAACCAGCTCGCGACCCTGGTGCTGGTTTTCGCGGCGGGCATCGTGATCACCGTTAACACGCTCATCGGCTGGCACGACCAGATGTCGCCCGAATCGCAGACTTACTTGTATAGCCACACCGACAGCGATGGAGATGCGTCCTCGCCCCTGTTACAGTCGCTGCTTGGGAGTGGTGCGGCGGGCGTTGCCATCTGGTTTGCCATGCGGCGAAACTTGCGCATGTACATGAAGTTCCGCTTCAAGCAGGTTCCCAGTCGCATGGACCGGACCACCATCGTCCCGATTGAACGGCTGATCCATGGCCTGGCCCGCGTCGAACTGAAAGATGTCACGCTTCGCGTGGTCGCCTGTAATCTCGAGAAGGGCCAGTACATGCGCGGTAGTGGTTCGAACCGCCGGACAGTCTCCTTTAGTAAACCGGTCCAGGGCGTGCTGCTGTACAAGCACAAGGTGGAGACAATCCCGCGAAAACAGCCAGTGGAGAATTACTTTCCAGGAGAAGTGAAATTCGATGCAATGTTTGATGGACTCTATCCACCGGCCCAGGTGAGTAAAAGCCATGGACTGTTTGTTTACTGGGAGGTCCAGCTGCTGGTCGACGAGCTAGTGGACCAGGAACTAACCGGATCGGTTACCGGGCTGAGGAAGGAGGACTTTTTCGATGACGGCAGTTAGAGAAGTTTTTCCCTTTGATGATTATCATCGCCTGATGAGCCTGGACCTCGGGGCGACCCGGCTGCTCGTCTGCCAGGGGATGAGCGGCAGTGGCAAGACGACAGCGATCGAACAGCTCTGTCGGCACCACCATCAGCTGCGTGATCGCTTGTGCCACACGTTCCGTCTTGAGGGCGCTGGCTGCCAGTTTCCACCCCTTCAGAACGAGCTGGTGGTTCTTGACGATCTCCGTTTCCTGCGCCAGCTTCTGCCCCTGGGACGATTTCTGCGTGCCGGAAACACGGTACTCGTCGCGTCGCATCTTTCGCCACGCTGTTTCCTGCCGCTCCGGCTATTCTGGCCGTCGCGTGTTTTCGTGATGGACCAGGACGAGGGAAAGATTGAACGTTACCTGGCCCGGAAACAGGTGGGCTTTAGCCGCCAGGCAGTGGTGCAATACTGTCGTCTATTTGGTGCAAACTACCTGGACGTGGACTTTATCCTGGAATGCCGGCCTGGGGGCGATTTTGATCAGGCGCTTGCTTACTTTCTCAAGTTCTGCAAGCTCGACCTTGTTCCCAACCCGCTTCCCCGGTGAATAATCACGCGGCTCGTGCTCACCAGCTGGCGACCTCTTCCAGGTCCAGGGTTCGCTCCTGCGGGTCAGGTGAGAGGCTCTGCATCATCAGTTCCAGCAGGTCTTCCGGAACGCTGCCGGCCAGCTGCTCAATGACTTCCATCGACCAGCTTGCTTTCTGGCGAAGCAGGCCAAGTAATTCGTTTGCCGTGAAAAGTGGCTGGCCCGTGACCATCTCGTGGACAATACAGCCCAGGGCATAGACATCAGACCGTGCGTCGACGCTGCCTCCAGTCAGCTGTTCATCGGACATGTAGCGGGGAGTCCCGACGATCTGGCCGACGCTGGTCAGCGAGGAGCTGATCCTGTCCCGCGCGAGTCCGAAATCGGTGAGCTTCACCATCCCCTCGTCGCTCAGCAGCACGTTCGCTGGCTTGATATCTCGATGGATGATACCGAGCCGATGGGCCTGGGCAAGTGCACTGGCAAGCTGGCTGGTGATGCGACGAATTTCCTCCGGCTGCAGTGGCGCCTCGTTGGAGATAACCGAGGAGAGCGAGGGGCCGTGGCAGTACTCGAGCACGAGGAAGACGGTGTTGAGGGCAGGGAAGTCGTCGAACAATTGAACGCAGTGAGGATGTTGAATCTGCTTGAGAATTTCCGCCTCGCGGCGAAATCTTTTCATTGCATCGGGATTATAGACCAGGTCGTGGCGCATCATTTTCAGGGCAACCTCTTCACCCCCGGCCACTTGCCGTGCCTGGTAAACCACACCCATGCTGCCGCGGCCACAGCGTTTTTTGATCTGGAAACCGTTGATCGTCTTTCCACAGAGGACATCCCGGCTGGCGGTGCCGATTCGCATTGCCACCTGTTGCGAGACAAGAGAGTTGATGGCCGGAAATTTCTCTGCGATTTCCCTGAAAAGACTGCTCTGGATCTCGAGCACCTTCACCTCGCTGACGGCTTCCACATGGGCACTCCGGGGCTGGCCGGTAAAAACCCCGATTTCACCGATGATAGAAAACGGGGCAAGCCGGTTGAGGACGTGGTTATTGCCCTCGTTGTCATCCACGCTGACCTGGATCGCACCTTCCATCAGGACCATCAGTCCCTCGGTGGGGTCTCCCTGTCGGACGAGGAATTCCCCTGTGGAAAAGAACCGCTCCTGGCTTGCCTCGACAAGCCGCATTCGTAACTCGACCGGGAGCTCGGAAAAGGGAAACGAGAGAGAGAGTGCCTGGAAGCGGGGATCTGGCTCGGCGGGGGAGTCAACCGGGAGGAGTTCGTCCGGGGCGCGATCTTCATCAAAGTGACGCAGGATATCGGTTGGGGTGGATTCATCAATCGCCTGGTGAATTTCCAGCAGACGTGAAATCTCGTCAGCCAGCTGGGGAAACCGCTGCTCGTATTCTGCTCTGTCAAGTGGAGAATCGTAGAGTTGCCGCAGGTAGATCTCCTGGTAAAGCAGGTCGAGGATGGCATCCTGGTTTCCATGAAGGTGAGGAAACCGGTGCAGGTAATGCTCAACCTGTACGGGGTCACCCTGGTCCCATCGCTGCATCTGGTCTGCACAGAGCACGGCCATGGTCTCGGAAAAAGCGGCGGCAGGTTCATTCATCTGGGCTCTCCTGCGGATCCAGCTGGCGGGCTACTTTTTCCATCGCGCGAGAAAGCTGCTTGCGCAGCTGGTCGGGTGTGGCAGAGAGCCTTTCGGCCAGTTCCTGCCAGGTATAACCTTGTGCCCTTTCATCGAGCAAGAGCTGTTCCTGCTCGTTCAGCAGGGAACGGAAACGCTGGATCAACTCCTCCCGGCTGACCAGCACACTGGGCGAATCCTCGATGTCGACGACCGCGATCGCTTCATTTTCCACGGAGAGATTGCGGCGCAGGTCGCGCCGCTGGGCATGGTGCATGCGAACCTTGTCGGTGACCCGGTTCCGGATCATGGTGGAGATGAGTCGGACAAGGTCCTCGGGAGTTGACAGCTCGAAACCGCCAGACTGAATCCGCTGGAAGAAAACAGCCATCACCGATTGGTAGATGTCCTGCGAGTCAAGTACCCGGCGAATTTCGCTGCCCTGTAAACGGATACGAGCAATCCGTCGCAGGCTGGATCCATACCGGGATAGCAGGTCAGCTGCTGCCTCGTCGGAGCCCTCCTCGACCTGTCGAATAAGCTTGATGAAATTCGAGTCCGGTAGGTTGTTCATGCGGATTGCCAGCAAGGAGGATCCAGGAACGATTATCATAACCCAAAACGGTCGATCATCTCTTCTCCGTGTCGGCCTGCCGTTGCCGGGCGAGCGCATTTTGTATGCTGAGAAAATCGATCGGGAGTGCCGGGCTGCCATCGAGTGCCAGCTGGGCCAGTGTTTCGCCTAAAACGGACGTGAACTTGAAACCGTGCCCCGAGAGTCCGGCGGCAATCACCACGCCTGCATGCTCAGCAAGGCGATCGACGACGAAGAAGCGGTCCGCAGCCATCGTGTACATGCAGACCGCGTGTCCTGTGGCCTCGCGGTTCACGGACGGCAGGTAGTTTGCCAGGAACGTTTCCACAACCTCCTGCTCCTGCCGGTCCAGGGTGCGATCGACATGCAGCGGGTCAGTGACCTCGTCGCCACCGGAATGGAGGGCGACTTTCAGGTCCCCGTCACCAATCGCCGGGAAACCATAAAAATGTCCTTCCGGGATCTCGTAGAAGAAACAGGGGCAGCCATGCTCCTGGTGGTAGAGCGACCGTTCTGCCCTGTACCAGTGAAGTGGTTTTCTGAGCACCCTGAATTGGAGCCCCAGTTCCAGCAGCATCGGCCCGGCCCAGCTGCCCATCGTGATGATCAGCCGGTCCGCGTGAAAAACATCACTCTCGGTCTGAACGCGGTAGGAATCTCCATCCGCCTGCCAGCTCCTGATGACCTGGTTGAATTGCACCTCGGCGCCTTGTGCCTGGGCGAGTTTCAGGTGGGCCCTCACGCAGTCCTCGACCATCAGGAAACCGGATCGTTGTTCGAAAATAACCTGGTAATCCGCTGGGACCCGGAAACCGGGCCAGCGTTTTTCTGTCTCGTCGGCATCGAGTAACTCGATGGGAAGATCGTGCTCGCTGGCGGTTGCCAGGATTCCTCTCACTAGCTCCCCGTCGGCCGGGCCGACCTCGATGATCCCGCTCTGGTGATAGAGTGGTTGCTGGCAGAGTTGCTCAAGTTCTTCCCAGAGCGGGTAGGCGCGCTTCAGCAGGGGGACGTAATCAGGATGCTCGTAATAGGCCTGGCGGATCAGGCGGGTTGTGCCATGGGAACTGCCCTGGTCATGTCCTGCCGGGAAGCGGTCGAGTCCCAGTACCCGGGATCCTCGCCGGGCGAGGTGGAACAGGGCGGCACTTCCCACACCGCCGGTCCCCAGCACGATGGCGTCATAGTTCGACATCTCGATCTCTCGCCTGCAGCGGTCACGGTCAATGGGAGACGGTGGGTCTTGCCAGTTGATGGTGGAAACGTGTAAAGAGCTGTTCGAGTTCAAGGCGGGCCGCATCGCCCCGGGAGGCATATCCTTTTAGGGCCCGGTCGACGTCGCACAACCAGCGGTGAATCTGCTGGCCCCGGGCACGGCCGATTGCCTTCATCTGCCGGGCGTTCTCCTTCAGCTTGCCCCGTGGCCAGTCGTTGAACTTGGCCTTGCCAAGAACCACCTCCAGGGGAATCCGATCGTCCGTCTGTTCCGCATCCAGGTAGATGTGTGTTGCCAGGGCAAAACGCCGGAGTGACCAGGCGATCTGTCCAAACAGGGCCTGGGGTGCCTCCCCCGACTGCAGTAGCCGATCGAGTTGCTCGATGGCGATTGCCGTGTTGCCCTCGACGATGTGGTCGATCAGGGTCCAGGTGGTTTCAGTTTTCCAACCCCCGACGATCGACTGGACCTGCTGGGCCGAGACGTCGGCATGGTCATCCACCAGCAGGCTGAGCTTGGACAGTCCCTGTTCGATGATGCCGAAGTTCCCCTGGGCCAGTTCAAAAAGCAGCGGAAGGGCATCCTCGTGCAGCTGGATCCCGTAGAGCTTCCGGGCTCGCTTTTCCAGCCACCGCGTTACCTGGCTGATGTCCACGTTGTCCTTTTTCTTGCCCTGGTAGGGAGCCCCGCACTCCACCTGCAATCCCTGTTTATCCAGGGCCTTGTAGAGTCGCGTGTTGGCCTGCCACTTGGAAACCAGCAGTATCAGCAGGCCGGCCGGGGGCGAGTCAACGAGGCCTTCCAGGCGATCGCGGTAAGCATGGATGAAGGAGTCGGCTTCATCGACTACCGCCACGCGAGGCCCACCGGAGCCGAAAAGCGAGACCGTGTTGAGTTCGTCGACGACATCGGCCCACTCGCAGCCCTGGCCAAACCGGGCGACAGGGACATCCTCATAGTCGTCCGCCAGCACCAGCCGGAGTAGTTCATCAAGGGCGAGTTGCTGGAGGAAGCGGTCACTGCCAAACAGGGAAATCATGCCATGCTGTGAAAGGGCAGGTGGCTTGTCGAGCAGCTCGAAAACATGCATCGTACCGGACATGGCGGACGATTATAGCAGAGATCGGTGACGGGCAGACCGCTGCTAGGGATCCGCCCGCGTGCTGTCGACACGAATCCAGACGTCAGGATCCGCTCCGGCTGCCGGCGCATGTGCTCGACCGCCTTCCTGCTCCTCGATGACGATGCGGAATCCATAAAGGCCGTCCCGCTCGGTGGCAACCTGCAGGGGACTGGTTCGATCAGCGTCGATCCCCCACTTCTGCCAGCTCCGGCCACCATCGACGGTACCCCAGAGCTGGACTTCCCTGGCAGCCAGGTTCTCCTGCAATTCGTACTGCAGGTGAAATTGCCTGCTGCTGGTGACATGGATCATCGACTCGCCTTGATCCTCTTCCACCGGCTCAGGATCAGGTATTGGATCCGGACGAGGCTGGTCGACCGTTGCCGTGGGGTTCGCTCCAGGGACTGATGGTGTGCCCTGGGTCGGCGCCGCCTTGTTGATCCGGGGGAGGGGAGTAACAACCGGACCGTTTGACGCGGGTGGGGATTCTTTCGGAGGTGGAAGAGCGGTGCCGGGACGCGAGATGCTGGGCAGCTCGGTTTGAGGGAGAGGGGCGACCGGTTCGTTGTCTGCTGGCCAGGGACCACTCCCGCGGCCGTTGTCA
>JAPYUD010000103.1:0-9289 GCA_029936215.1 Pirellulaceae bacterium
GTGATGGGTAGGTAATTCACCAATGAAATCCCAGCGGCGAGCTCCCTGTTCACTCCGGCTTATTTCCCTCTCCAGCTGATCACGGGTCCAGTAGACCGCGCCCAGGGCAACCGGGTTGAAACCATCCGGATCAAACAGGGTGGCCTGATCGTGATTGCCCAGAATCGTGATTTCGCAGTTTTCGATCACCAGGTCCAGGCATTCACAAGGATTGGGGCCATAGCCGATGATGTCCCCGAGGCAGTAGATCTGGTCCACCTGCTGCTCACCGATATCCTCAAGAACCGCTTTCAGGCCCTCCAGGTTTGCGTGAATATCGCTGATCAGGGCACGACGCACAGTGATCATTCCTGCTGAGAGAATTAGAGATGTGGACCAGATCACGTTAGCGAGAAAGAGAGACAACGATTTGGTTGCAACAGGAAATTCTAGATGCGGTTTTGGGGCGGGTCAAGCGTTCGTCGCTTGCCTGGCAGGGCAGCTTGTGGCAAGTTATGCCCCAGCACGTGGTTCTTAGGGAGGCCTGCCAGGCGGTGGGGTGTGAAACATTGAAAATCCTGGCGATCGAGACATCCCGGCGAGAGGGTTCCATTGCTGCCTGCCATGGTGCCACCGTCCTGGAGGAACACCGGCTTGATCCCCAGCAACGTACTGCCAGGGTCCTGGCACCGGCGATCCAGAAACTGCTGGCGGATGTCGGCTGGCAGGCGATGGACCTGGAAGTGGTCGCTGTTACGCAGGGTCCAGGGTCTTTCACGGGACTGCGAATTGGTGTGACAACGGCCAAGACACTTGGCTATGCGAGTGGTGCCGGAGTCATGGGACTCAATACGCTGGAGGTCCTTGCTGCCCAGTTGCTCATGGGTGCCTCGGCCAGTGAGTCGCCTCACGTGCACGATGTGGTGCTTGATGCCCAGCGGAACCAGCTTTTTACTGCCCGTTACCGCCGGCAGGAGGATCACTTGCTTTGCGAATTGCCAACACACCTGGTGGATCGTGATACGTGGCTGGAACAGCATCCGCAGATGGCAGGTGGCCTGCTGGAAGGACCGTCAAGCGTCCCCCAGGCAGCCATGGTAGGTCAGCTGGCAGCCTGGCGACTGGACCCGGACATACAATGGCCCCAGGATGATATGAGCTGGGCAAAGGGGGGAGCAACGATGGATGTGATGGCAATGGTGCCCCGCTATTATCGGCGGAGTGCCGCCGAGGAAAAGCGGGATGGGATCTCCCCGGCAGGGTTATGAGAGGCTCGCCAGCACCTCGCCGGCAGCTTGAATCGTCTGCTCGATATCCTCGTCACTGTGGGCAGTGGAGACGAAGAGTGCCTCGTACTGACTACAAGGCATGTAGACGCCTCGGTCCATCAAACCCCAGAAGTATTGTGAAAACTGCTCCGTGTTACAGTGAGCAGCCTGCTCCCAGCCATCGATCGGGCCAGTGTGGAAGAAGAGGGTCATCATGCTTCCGACCCGCTGTAACTGGTGAGGTATCCCGGCTGCCGAGGCGGCAGCGGCAAGGCCATCTGCCAGCTTTGCCCCCTGGGATTCCAACTGGGGATAGGGATTCTCGTCGCGCAGTGTTTTGAGGGTTGCGCTGCCAGCCGCCGTGGCCATCGGGTTACCGCTGAGTGTCCCGGCCTGGAAAACCTTGCCGACCGGAAGCACATGGTCCATGATGTCCGCCCGCCCACCATAAGCCCCGATAGGCATGCCACCACCGACAATCTTGCCCATCGTGGTCAGGTCCGGGGCAATCTGTAGCAGCGACTGGGCTCCTCCGTAGGCCACTCGAAAGCCGGTCATCACCTCGTCCATGATCAGCAGGGCGCCGGCATCGGCAGTCAATCGACGGACCGCCTGGGCAAACTCGCTGCTGGCAGGTACACAGCCCATGTTCCCCACGATCGGTTCCATGATCACACCCGCGACCTGGTCCCCGTGGGAAGCGAAGGCCTCCTCGAGAGCCTGGCAGTCATTGAATTCCAGTATCAGTGTGTCCTGGCTGGTCCCCGCTGTCACACCTGGAGAATTGGGGACCGAGAGGGTGGCGGCACTACTTCCGGCCGCTACCAGCAGGCTGTCAACATGCCCGTGGTAGTTGCCGGCGAACTTGACGATCATATCTCGACCGGTATATCCACGGGCCAGCCTCACGGCGCTCATCGTGGCCTCCGTCCCGGAATTCACCAGCCGGATTTTCTCGACCGAGGCAACAGCCTCAATAATGAGCTCAGCCAGTTCATTCTCTCCCGGGGTAGGAGCACCGAAGCTGGTACCTCGCGCCAGGGCAGACTCCAACGCCTCCAGGACTGCCGGGTGCCGATGACCAAGGATCATCGGTCCCCAGGAGCCGATGTAGTCGATGTAGCGATTCCCGTCCACGTCGTAAAGAGAGGATCCGTCGGCACGCTCGATGATGATCGGCGTCCCTCCGACGGCACCAAAGGCACGAGCTGGACTGTTCACCCCGCCAGGCATCAGTTGCTGGGCACGAGCAAAAAGAGACTCACTGAGGGAACGGTCCATGACAGGTTGCCTTTGAAAATGAGTATCGTGTTATGAGTTTTGTGCACGATACCAGCGAGCCACATCCAGCGCCCAGTAGGTAAGAATCATGTCGGCACCGGCACGGTGAATTGCCAGGAGCGATTCATGACAGACCGACTCGCCATCGATCCAGCCTTTTTCGGCGGCTGCCTTTACCATGCTGTATTCCCCGGAGACGTTGTAAGCGGCCAGGGGAACTCCTGGAAACTGCTGCTGCAAACGGCAGAGGATGTCCAGGTACGGCAGGGCTGGCTTGACCATGATGATGTCGGCTCCCTCGGCCAGGTCCAGTTCCACCTCGCGGAGGGCCTGGTCGGCTGCCGCGGCGGGATCCATCTGGTAGCTGCGACGATCCCCAAACTGGGGAGTGCACTGGGCTGCTTCACGGAACGGACCGTAAAAAGAGCTGGCATATTTTGCCGCGTAACTCATGATCGGAAGCTCGTGGAAACCGGCCGCATCCAATCGTTGCCGGATCGCTCCCACCATCCCATCCATCATCCCGCTGGGGGCAAGCATGTCTGCTCCCGCCTGGGCATGGGTGAGCGCCTGCTCGGCGAGGAGTGCCAGTGTCGCATCGTTGTCCACCTCGGTGCGGCCACCCTGCTCGTGAAGCACCCCACAGTGGCCATGATCCGTGTATTCACAGAAACAGATGTCACTGATCAGTAACAACTCCGGGACTTCCGATTTCACCGCACGCAGGGCCTGCTGGACAATGCCGTCGCTGGAAAGTGCATGACTGCCACGTTCATCCTTGTTTTCGGGAATGCCAAAAAGGATGATTCCACCGATACCGAGCTGGTGACACTCCCGCGCTTGCTCCACCAGCATGTCGGTCGACAGCTGCTCCTGACCCGGCATGGCTGTAATGGGTTGGCGAATTCCCTCGCCCGGGCAGACGAATAAGGGGAGTACCAGGTTCGCTGGATGTAACCGGTTCCTGGTCAGGAGCGAACGGATTGCCGGATGAGATCGCAGCCGCCGCATGCGTACTGTCGGGAATCGAGGTTCACTGTTCATGGCAGGTATTTCGCCTGAATACAACGCCGCCTGGATGGGAACTGGAACGGCAAGTTACTTCACCTAAAACCTACCACCTGGAGCATAACCAGGGCGAAAACATGCCCATTTTTGTGGTATTGTTCCATGATTCTCTGCCTTACTCCCGATGTAAAGTGTCCAGTAGGCACGGTCGTTACGACTCGCCTGCTCACACCAGTCCCCCAGGTTATATAAATGGAAGCCCTGTTTGGAGTTATCAACCTGGACAAGCCGACTGGAATCACTTCCCGGGCAGCGATAAATCGCCTGCAGCGACGTGTGCGTCCGGCCAAACTGGGGCACGGTGGTACTCTGGATCCACTTGCCAGTGGGGTCCTGCTCGTGCTCGTTGGAAAGGCAACGCGTCTGATGCCCTATGTGCAGCGGTTGGAAAAGAAGTACCTGGCAACCTTCCAGCTGGGGGTGGAAAGCGAGACCGAGGATATCGAGGGAACGGTCACACCGCTTGAAGGGGCGAGAAGGCCGACACGCAGTGAAGTGGCGGAGGAATTGCCTCGCTGGATTGGCACGATCCAGCAGAAGCCTCCTGCTTTTTCAGCCCTGAAAGTCAAGGGGAAAAGGGCCTACCAGCTGGCGCGAGAAGGGAAGCAACTGGATTTGTCACCGCGGGAAGTCGTTATCCATCAACTGGTTCTGGATCATTACGAATACCCTCTGCTGCGTTTGAAAATCTGTTGCGGCTCCGGTACCTATGTCCGTAGCCTGGGTCGTGACATTGCTCGCGCCCTCGGGAGCGGGGCAGTGATGAGTCAACTTGCGAGGACCTCGATAGGAGAATTTTCCCTGGAAAAATCTGTAACGCTGGATGATCTTCTCAGCCAGGATGTCGCCCGTCACGTGCTGCCGGCACGTTCACTGGTGAGCGACCTTCCGGCTCTCACCGTTGATTCTCAACAATGGTCCCTGCTGGCCAATGGTCGCGTGATTGACCTTGCCCATGGCCAGGCGGGTGAGGAATTTTCGGTGGTTGATGCCAGCGGAATGCTGCTGGGAATTGTTGCTGCAGATGGTCCAGGAAGGGTTCGGCCGGTCAAGTCGTTCCACCTGTAGCGGTCCTGCGGGTCATTTCCCTGCCCCGGCACGGGAAATCATGCTCATCCCCTGTCGACGGACCAGCAGCCATTGTCCAATGGAGGATTAGAGTAATCATTCCTGTCGTGACTGACAGGCAAATTAATCCGTGCCGCGGGTGAAACGTGGATCCACCTGGTGAAAAGCGACGAAGATGATCAATGGATCGTTTTCTTTCGGCCTGGCGCCCCTTCCGGTGTCGTCTCGAGGAAAGCGGAACAAGCGTAATGGATTGTCCTGTGGAGCAAGGATGCGAGAGTTTCGATACAGCCTGCCAGGATAGAGAGGCAGCTGTTACTTCGGCAGAAACAAAGCATCCATGGTTAACCAACGCAATCTCAGGCAGGACCTGTTTGCACTCCTGATGTGCGCAGTGACCATCTTCCTGGCAGTCTCCCTGCTGAGCTACAATCCGGCAGACGTGGTGGGTGACCTGGTTGCCCCGTTTGACACGGTCTACCAGCCCGACGTGCTGGTCCTCCCCGTAGCGGACCAGGTTAGCAACGCCTGTGGCCGCCTGGGGGCCGCTGCAGCGGACGCGCTTCTTACCTTCCTTGGCTACGGGGCATACTACCTGGTTGTCACGCTGGCGGTCCTGGCGATTGTGCTCCTGCGACGGATCCCGGTGCAATGGCCGTCACTACGGTGTGCCGGCTGGCTGGGCTCGCTGACCGGTATCACTGCCTTCCTGACACTGGTGGCACCTGACTGGACCGCAGGCCCGGTGATTGGATCGGGTGGAATGCTGGGTGCCCTGAGTGCTTCCATGCTGAGAAGCTACTTCGCCACCGCCGGTGGTATTATCCTTGCCGGCAGCCTTGCCGTGGGAGGGATCCTGCTGACTACCGATTACCTGCTTTTTCGTGTGCTTGGGTTCTTCTTCCGCATCCTGCGTGGAATCGTCGCTGGACTGCTGCGGCTTGTGCTGGGACCTTCGTCAGAAGATCGGTTCGAAAAGGATACCCAGTTGCTTGACTACGAGGATCAGCTGGAAGATGGCGAATCGACACCGGTTGTCGTGCGTGGCAAGAGAATAGAGTTGGACCCGCCGGAGCAGGAGCCGTTTGAGGAGAGCTGGGAAGAGGACGAGCAATGGCAGGACGAGCCGGCGTCTCCCGCCCACCGCCAACAGGCAAAAGAGCCTCATTTCACCGTGTCGAGCTCGAAACCGGAAGGGGACGAACGCGAGTTGATGATGGCCAGGCTGGACAGGGCCAGCCACCGTGATGAGAACATCGAGTACGCCTTGCCGGGGGTGAATATCCTCTGGGATCGTGAACCGGTTGATTTTGACCACCAGGCCAAGGAAGTCCGTCGCAAGGCACACATCCTTGAGCGGACCTTTTCCGACTTCGGTTTCCGGGTCAAGGTTGTGGAGATCGTGACCGGTCCGGTACTGGCATGCTACGAGGTGGAACTGGAAGCGGGCTTGCGACTCTCCCGGATCAGTGGATTGGCCGACGACCTGGCGATTGCCCTTCGAGTTCCAACTGTTCGCGTGGTGGCACCGATACCCGGAAAGAACACGGTCGGAATCGAAGTTCCCAACAACGAGCAACAGATGGTTCGCCTCCGCGAGGTGATCGAGGATTCCAGGGAAAAGGCAGAGAAAATGCGGATCCCGATATTCCTGGGTAAGGATGTCTCGGGAGCTCCCCTGGCGGTGGACCTGACCAGCATGCCTCACCTACTGATCGCCGGGCGTACCGGGAGTGGTAAAAGCGTCTGCCTGCATGCCATCATCGCCTCCATCCTGATGACCCGCTCGCCGGAAGATGTTCGCATGTTGATGATTGATCCGAAGATGGTCGAGCTGAGTGGTTATGCACGCCTGCCTCACCTGATGCACCCGGTCGTTACCGACATGAAGAAGGCCGATGCGATCCTCGCCTGGGCAGTGGAAAAAATGGAACAGCGGTACTCGCTGCTGGCTCGCGCCGGGGTACGGCATATCAGCAGTTACAACGAGCTTGGCGAGGAAGAGATTCTCCGGCGGCTGGCACCCGAAAGCGAGGAGGAACGCAGGGAGATTTCCTTCCACATTCCTTTCGTGGTGATCGTGGCTGATGAACTTGCCGACCTGATGATGACCGGTGGCAAGGAAATCGAACAACACATTATCAGGCTTGCGCAGAAAAGCCGGGCGGTTGGTATCCACCTGATCCTGGCGACACAGAAACCGACGGTTGATGTGATTACTGGCCTGATCAAGTCCAACCTGCCTGCCCGCATCGCCTTCCAGGTTGCCAGCCGAACCGATAGCAGGGTGATACTGGATGAACAGGGAGCAGAACGATTGCTGGGCAACGGGGACCTGCTTTTCCTCTGGCCAGGCACCAGTACCATGTTGCGTGCCCAGGGAACTTACCTTGACGATGACGAGATCAATGCCCTGGTCGATGAGGTCAGTACGGACCAGGTGCAGTTTGAACAGGAACTGATCGAGTTGAAGGTGCCGTCAGAGGACACACCGGATGGTAACAGCCTCCGTAGTCGCGACGAGCTGTACGAGAGCGCGATTGAAGTCGTCGTCCGCGAGAGACGTGGGAGCCTGTCGCTGCTGCAGCGTACGCTGGGGATTGGCTATGGTCGCGCGGCCCGGCTGATCGACTTCATGGCCGAGGATGGATTTGTCGGGGATTACAACGGTTCCAAGTCGCGCGAGGTGTTACTGACGATGGAGGAATGGGAGGCGATCCAGGCCGGGAATAAAAGTGATCATGACCCACCTGGCCCCCGGGGAAAGGATCCCCGTCCGGCAGTTAACCGGCCCGCTTTCAAAAGATCGAAACGGCCCTCGCCACCCACACGACGGAGTGCACGTTCAGCGGCGAGTGTTGTCGATGAGGCTCCGGAATCCAATGTCGCTGTAGTGGCTGCCGGTCACCGCGTGGAGGCACCCCCGGAGGCGGTTCTTGAACAGGATATCTGGGAAGAGGAACTGGTCGAGGATTTCGAACAGTACGATGGTGCTGAAACCATCCATGGCGAAACGGAAGAATGGGTTGACGAGGATCAGAGCTCGATAGCCGCTGGCGAGTCGGATGAACAGCCGTCGGCAATGGACAAGCGCGGCCGGCTGGAAGACGAGGAAGACTGGGACGATGAAGACTAAAAGGGCAGGACCGTCCCGCTTTTTGATTCCATGCCAGGCACCATGATCCTCGACCTGCTCGTGAACGCCCACCTTTACCTGGATCTTCATCCAGGCCTTGCCAGGGGATTTCAGTTCCTTGAGGAGTCCGCCTTTGAAAGCCTGAATGATGGTCGGCACGAGATTGATGGAGATCGCGTTTTTGCACTCCTCTCGCATGACGAGGGGAAAGGCCAGGAGCAGGCACGGATTGAGCATCACCGTCAGTATCTGGATATCCAGTACGTTATCGATGGTGAGGATCGGATCGGCTGGATGCCGACATCACGCTGCCAGCGGTTGGCCAGTGACTTTGAACCGGATGGAGACGTGGCATTTTACTTTGACCGGCCGACAAGCTGGCTGGTTGTCCCAGAAGGGAGTTTCGCGGCTTTCTTTCCCACCGATGCGCATGCTCCCCTGGGAGGCAGTGGGGAGGTTTTCAAGGCGGTCGTGAAAGTCTTGCTCGACTGAACCGCTCGCTCCTGCTCTCCGTTGACAGCTTCCCGGGGTAGGTTTATCGTAAATGGACTTCCGGATATTATCCGACCCCGATTTTTTGGTGATTCACGGGCTGGAAACATGATGATGGTATGCTGTTCGATTATTGATGTCATTGTTCCCATTATTCCCGGGAGGGTTTGAGGGCACGTTCCACATCGTGAAGGAAAGCAGCCCTGAAACCTGACGATGGTTTCAGGGTTTTTTTATGGTTCCTGGGCAGCCACCTGACTGCTCAATCGCAAGGAAAAAAAATGCGCCGCATCCAGATTTATGACACCACGCTGCGCGATGGTACCCAGGGAGAAGGTGTCAGCCTGTCTCTGCAGGACAAGCTCCAGATTGCCCAGCGTCTGGATGAAATGGGGTTTGATTATATCGAGGGAGGCTATCCGCTTTCGAACGAGAAGGACCAGCAGTTCTTTGAGCGAGCCCGGGACCTGGGGCTCAAGAATGCTCGCCTCTGTGCCTTTGGCATGACCCGTCGCAGGGGGATGACCGCCGAGGAAGATCCAGGCATGCAGGCATTGCTGCGAAGTGAGACGCCGGTCTGCACGCTCGTTGGCAAGTCATGGGACTTCCACGTCAGCGATGTGCTGCGAGTTTCCCTGGAAGAGAACCTGGAAATGATCCAGGACAGCGTGGCACTACTTCATCGCGAGGGCCGTGAAGTCATCTATGATGCGGAGCATTTTTTTGATGGCTGGAAGGCAAACCGGTCGCATGCCGAGCAGACCATCCTGGCTGCAGCCGAGGCGGGAGCTGCGCTGGTTGTGCTCTGTGATACCAACGGGGGGAGCATGCCGGGTGAGATCGCCGAGTTGACCCGGTCTGCTGCTGCCTCCCTGGCTGCGCATGATGTGCCTGTAGGGATTCACTGCCACAATGACTGTGATCTGGCGATTGCCAACTCGCTCGCCGGTGTGGAAGCCGGGGCAGTCCAGGTGCAGGGGACACTCAACGGGATTGG
>JAPYUD010000104.1:0-9252 GCA_029936215.1 Pirellulaceae bacterium
AAAAAGGAACCGACGATGCCGAGAAGGGATCCGACGGGGAAAAAGGAACCGACGACGCCGAGAAGGGATCTGACGGGGGAAAAGGATCCGACGGGGAACAATCGGGTGGCCAGGAAGGGGACCCACACGATGGCGACGTCTTCCAGCGTGCACTGGACCGGATAAAGAAAGAACGCCAGAAGAAATCCGAGGGCAACGGATCGGATGATGGCAGCAAGACAAACGAATCCCAGGATTCCAGCGACTCGAATACTGGCAGCGACGAGGGTGAAAATTCTGAGGATGGCACAGGAGATGGCAGCCGCAAGCCGGCAGAGACAGAACAGCCTGGTTCCGATTCAGGTGACGGCGGCGGGACTGGCGAGAAGGTCGAGGGCCCGATGAAGCCCATCGGTTCAGCGGAAAAGGGCAGTTCGCCGACAGATCGCCAGCAAAAACCGGGCGCGGGAAAGGACAACGAGGGGCGACCGGCGAATGGCGAAAAACCAACCAACCCGGGAGATGATGCTGGCACGGGAACGGGCAAGCCAGAAGAAGAGAAGGGCTCCGAGCCCGGAGACGCTCCGAAAGGCAACAACCCCAACGACAACAAACCCGGGGATAATGACAAGCCGGCCGAGAATACGGGAGACGAGCAGGGAACAGGCAGCAAGCCAGGTGATGGAAATGAGAAGCCAACGGATGAACCCGGCAAGGGGGATCCTTCATCCAAGTCTTCAACCCAGAGTTCGGGGGGTGAAAAGCCGGCAGCCCAGCAAGCTGGTGAGTCCGAGGGGGAAAAGGGAAATTCTCCCTCAGGAGAAAAAAGCCCGGACGGTTCTGCAACCAACGGAGGGGCCTCAGGCCAGAGCGATTCCAATGCCAGCGGGAATAACTCCCCCGGCAAGTCCTCGGGGAACCCATCGGGCATTAGTGATTCAGGACGAAAACAGAATAGTCGCGGGGTCGGCCCTGACGAGTCCGAGGAGATTCCCAACGAGGTCGTGGGGCTCCCTGATGAGATTCCGGAATCCGATGAAGCCCGGCTTGATTATGCTCGCAAGGTCACCAACCTGGTACTGGAGTACCTGGAGGACCAGCAGTTCAACCCCGATCCTGACCTGCTCAAGGAGACTGGCTTGACGCCGGAGCAGCTGCGCGAGATGGTCGAACGCTACAAACAAATGGCTCGCAAGGCAGAGCAGGGCGAGGAGGGACGCCGCGAACTGGAAGAGACCCTCAGGAGCCTCGGTTTACACCCCCGTTCAAACCGGCAAGCAAGCAGGGTACGCAGCGAAACAAGGCAGATCGAAGGAATTTCCAACGCAGGGACGCGTAGCCAGCCACCACCGCGGTTTCTGGAACAGTTCAACGCGTTCAAGAAGGGAACGGCGCGATCCGACAAGTAACCTGGGCGGATCCTGTATTCTGGATCCATTCTTTCCAGGGAGTCGTCCCCGTCAGGATTCATGCTCCAGCGCATTCCTCGTTACCTGGTCCATTTTGACCCACGCCACTGCATTCACCGGTTTACCGATGTCCTGATCATTGGTGGCGGCCTGGCCGGCCTTCGAGCAGCCAACGCGGTTTCCCCTGACCAGTCGGTACTGGTGGTTACCAAGGACCAGCTCAGGCAATCCAACAGTGCTTTGGCCCAGGGCGGGATCGCCGGGGTTTTCGATCCCCAGGATCGATTCGAGGATCACATTGTCGACACGATGACAGCCGGCGGAAATCTCTGTGACCAACAGATCGTGGAGATGGTAGTCCGCGAGGCCCCCGATCGAATCCAGGAACTGGTCGAGTGGGGAACTCGTTTCGACCAGCACGCTGGCGCCCTGTCGCTCGGACGGGAGGGAGGGCACAGTCACAAGCGGGTCGTTCATGCACTGGGGGACGCGACCGGCCTGGAGGTGATGCGAGCCGTCATCGAGTGGACGCGTGGACTCGATAATGTCGATATCCTGGAAAACACTTTCACGCTGGACCTGTTGACATCCGGGGGAGCCTGCCGGGGTGCGATTGTTACCGACGGTATCCATCGAACGATGGTCTGGTCCAAGCAGACAATTCTCTGCACTGGAGGGGCCGGGCAGATTTACCGGGAATCGACCAATCCGCCAGTAGCAACTGCTGACGGTCACGCGATTGCCTACCGGGCTGGGGTTGAGTTGCGGGACATGGAGTTCATGCAGTTTCACCCCACGGTACTTTACATTGCCGGCAGTAGCCGCAGCTTGATTACCGAGGCGGTCCGCGGTGAAGGGGCTTTCCTGTTCGACGAGAACAACGTCCGCTTCATGCCCGAGTGTGACGAGCGGGCAGAGCTGGCACCACGGGACATCGTCTGCCAGGCGATCGTGGAACGGATGAGCGCAACACAACATCCCTGTGTCTACCTGGACATGAGCCATCTGGATGCTGATTTCGTCCGTCGCCGGTTCCCCGGGATCGCTGCAACATGTGAGAAATTCGGCGTCGACGTCACTCGTGACAGAATCCCTGTCCGCCCCGGGGCTCATTACATGATCGGTGGCGTCTCGGTAGATCCACGGGGCCAGACAACTCTCCCCGGACTCTGGGCTGCAGGCGAGGTCACCTCCTCCGGCCTGCACGGGGCAAACCGCCTGGCATCCAACAGCCTGCTCGAGGGACTGGTCTACGGAGCCCATGCAGGGCTGGGAGCATCCATGGCCGCTGCTGAAATACCAGACCAGCTCCAGGCATTCCCGATCGTCAACGGTCCCGTTCCCCGGCCAGCGGAACCGATGGACCTGGCCGATATTCGGAATTCTCTCAAGAGCCTGATGTGGCGATGCGTTGGGGTTCGTCGCGAGGAGAGACGGCTCAAGCAGGCAATCAACTCGATTCACCGCTGGCAGAATTACGTGCTTCCCTGCCAGTTCCCCGACAAGATGGGCTGGGAATTACAGAACATGCTTACCGTCTCCGGAATCGTCTCTGCCGCAGCGCTAGAGAGGGAAGAATCCCGGGGCGTGCACCAGAGAACTGATTTTCCTGTCATGGATGACGAGAACTGGAAGTGCCACATTCCCCAGCTCCGCCAAATCGACCAGTCCCCTGGCGACAACCAGCCAGCCTAATCGTTATAAAAACAACCTACCTGCCGCCAGTCCTGTCTCCATCTCACTAGACAACTTGAACAAGAAGATTCTGCCGCGTAGATTAAAAATAGTTGAAACCCACTTGTATTGAACCCGGCGGGAAACAAACTCGTAACGAATGGGAGTACGGCAAGGAAAGCTCGTGTCCGATCTTCCCGTTAGATTTACCCCTGTCGAAAAAGAGAGAAGATGATCTTCTGTGCCGCCTGGATCCGCGAGAGGATCTCCCCCCGGCGATGCGGCTCGGATCAACACCAGGAATCACTGTGACACCACTCACCTTCCAGTAACAAACCAGTCAAACCACTGCTCTATAGAAACCACGTGAGAAAAAGCCATGTCATCTGATACAGTCGAATCCGGACCTGACGAATCAAACGCTGGTAGCCAGGGTGTCCCCATGATCGAGGCCGAGGGCCTGTCAAAACACTATGGCAGGTTCAAGGCAACCGACGACGTGTCGTTCAAGATCTCTCAGGGCGAGGTAGTTGCTTTCCTGGGACCCAACGGAGCAGGCAAGAGTACCACGATGAAACTCCTTACCGGGTACCTTGCTCCCACCGCCGGAACCGCACGTATCGCCGGTTACGACATGAAGGCCGACCGCATTGCCGGGGCCCAGGTACTTGGTTACCTACCGGAAAATGGCCCTCTCTACCCGGACATGACACCCAGCTCGCTGTTGACATTTTTCGGCGAGGCGCGGGGAATGAACCGGGAGGAAATCGTCAAGCGGACTGCCGAGGTGGTGAACCTCTGTGCTCTCTCCTCGGTCCTGCACAAGCCAATTGGCAAGTTGTCTCGTGGCTACCGCCAGCGGGTCGGAATGGCCCAGGCGCTGCTGCACGAACCCGAGGTCCTGATCATGGATGAGCCGACCGCAGGGCTGGACCCGAACCAGATTTCCGAGGTCCGTGCGACCATGCAACGCCTTGGCAAGGATCGCACGATCCTGCTCTCCACACACATCCTGCAGGAGGTGGAAGCAGTGGCTAACCGGGTGATCGTGATCAACGAGGGCTCGCTCGTCTATGACGGGCCGACCAGTGAACTTAACCAGGATGGCGAGTCCATGAATGATGCCTTCGAGAGGCTCACTTCCAGCGAACAGGCGGTTGTCTCGTGATCCGCCCCACCGGCCGGTTGCGAATCCCATTCCTTAACACGATGACCCAGACAAGAAACAAACAATATCATGGAAACATCGGGTAATTATTTCTTCACCTTCCTTAGCCTGGTCCTTCGCAACATCCCCGTTGCCCTGATCCTGGCCGCGGTCGTGATCCCGCTCTTTTATATGCGCCGGTCCGCATTTGCTGTTATCAAGCGAAACTTTAACGGCTATTTCAGCAACCCGACCGGCTATGTCTTCCTCTGCGTCTTCGTCCTGCTGACCTCGCTGGCGGCCTTCTGGCCTCACGGGTTCTTTAATGCCAACCTGGCCAACCTCGACCAGTTAAATGACTTCCTTCCGTTGATCATGCTGATCTATATCCCCGCCATCACGATGGGAATCTGGTCCGAGGAGCGTCGTGACGGGACGGACGAGCTCTTGCTGACGTTGCCGGCCAAGGACTTTGACATCGTGATTGGCAAGTACATTGCCGCGGCACTGATCTTTACCGTCTCGCTGCTTTTCTCCCAGCTCTCCAATTTTGCAGTCCTTGCATCGCTGGCCAGCGACGCCAGCGGCGTTCATCTCGACACTGGCCTGCTGTCAGCAAATTACTTTGGTTACTGGATGATTGGCCTGGCGATGCTCTCGATTGGCATGATTGCCTCCTTCCTGACCAACAATCCGACGATTGCTTTCGTCCTGGGCCTGGCCCTCAACGCCCCCCTGGCCATGCTTGACCGGATAGATGTCATTGTCTCGAGTGCTCCCCTGGCACAGGAGATCGGTGCCTGGAGCATGGCAGCCCATTTTGACGACTTCCGTCGTGGCGTACTGAGCCTCTCATCGTTCAGCTATTTTGCCATGCTGATCGCCATTGGCATTTACGCCAGCATGGTATTGATCGGGCGTCGACACTGGTCCGGCGGTGACCGGGAATGGACGATGTGGGTCCATTACGGGCTTCGGATTTTCCTGCTGGTGGCAATCGCGGCCGGGGGAACCGTGATTTTTCAGAACCGTGACCTGGTTCGTGCCGATGTGACGGTCGGCAAGATCAGCTCGCTTTCCCAGCAGTCGCGGGATTTGATAAAGAGCCTCCAGCCCGAGCAGGACATCATTATCCGTGCCTATATCGGCGCGGAAGTACCCAAGGTCTACGTGCGAACCCGGCTGGAACTGATTTCCATGCTCAACGAGTTCGCGGCCAGCTCGGACAAGATCCGGCTGGAATTGTTTGACCAGCTGGAGCCATTCTCCGAGGAAATCGAGCTTGCCGAGCAACGCTATGGTATCCGGCCCCAGAATTATCGGCAGACAAAGGAGAAGGTCATCCTCGGGGTGGCCTTCCAGAGTGGCCTGAAGCAGGTGATCATACCGTTCTTTAATTACGGCGTGCCGGTCGAGTACGAGCTTGCACGCTCGATCGCCACCATCGCACAGGGAAAACGGCAAACGATCGGCGTGGTTAATACCGATGCCCGCATCGAGGGCGGATTCACTTTTGTTGGGCAACAGCCACAGCAGATTCCACGCAATCCCTTTTATAGCGAACTGACAAAACAGTACGAGGTGGAGACGGTTGCCCTGACCGAGAAAATTGATCCCGACCAGTACTCGATGTTGCTTGTCGTCCAGCCTTCCTCGCTAGGGCCAGAACAGCTTCCCTTCCTGATCGCGGCGATCCAGGATGGAGTCCCAACAGCCATTTTCGAGGATCCCTTGCCCTGGTTCATGCGATGGGCCCCCGGGACTCGTGATCCCAAGATGGCCCCGGGTGGCGGGATGCCCGGCATGGGAGGCCCTGCTCCCCAGCCAAAATGCAATATCGAGGATCTCTGGAGCCTGCTGGAACTGGATATTCCGGAAGAACAGGGGGCGGCAACTCCGCCAAACCCGATGATGGGCATGGCCGGCATGGGAGGCTCGCAGCCGATGGTAGCCTGGCAGAACGACAATCCCTACCCGATTCTGCAGTTGATGAACATTCCCAGGTCCTGGGTCTTTGCCTCGGTCGACGGGCTTAACCAGGAAAACAATATCAGTTCAGGTATCAAGGAAGTCTTCTTCCCGATGCCCGGCACCATGGTCCACAAGTCGACCGGGCGAATGAAATTCACCCCGCTGGCTGAAACAACGAAAAATGCAGGCCTGATGCGGGTCGATGAGTTCATCCAGGCCTCGCGGACTGGTAATGAGCAGGCGCTGGACATTGCCCAGGGTAATATTATTGGTGCCCCCCAGACGATTGCCGCCCTGATCGAGAGTCGTGAGGAGAGCGAGGAAGAAACCGCGGAGGAGACGGAGGAAGAAACAACAACGACGAAAAAACAACCCATGCGGGTTGTCTATGTCAGTGACATCGACGTCCTCAGTCCAGTGGTCTTTGAAGTCCGAGCCAACCCGGAAGATTACCAGGTCGAGGATGTTACCTGGCAATTCGAGAACGTCACTTTCCTTTTGAACATTGTCGACTCGCTGGCAGGTGAAAAACGTTTCATCGATATCCGCAAGCGAAAGCCCCGTCATAGCACGCTGGTCGCCGTGGCCGACGAGACAGCCGCTGCAATTACCAGCGAGTACGAGAAACGCCAGGAGCTCCGCAAAACACAACAGGAGGCCATCGACAAGTACAACGCGGATACGGAGGAAGAAGATGCCAGTATCAGCAAGGAAATCAGTGACCTGGAAGATCAGCTGTTAAAGCTGCGAGACCCCACCAACCCCGACGGGATCGATGTTGCCAAGATTCGTGAGCTGTCAATCGAGATCCAGCTGAAACAACTCCGCCAGCGAAGTCGCCAGATAGAACGCTCCAGAACGCTGACAATCGAGCAGACAAAGAACGAAGTGGAAACCGAGAAGGAAATCGACAAGCTCGAGCGGGTTCGGGATCAGAAGATTGGTGAGATTCACCGCGCCTACAAGCTCAAGGGCGTGCTCTATCCACCGATTCCACCGTTACTAATCGGCCTGTTTGTTTTCTTCCTGCGACGGTCCCGGGAACGTGAGGGAGTCGCCAGTAGCCGCTTGCGATAAAACCAGGAGATCACCAGCTTACTAGCAGAAACGAGAGTTTCGAAGGGTTTGATAATCATGAACGAATGGATGAAAACCGGTATCTTTGCAGGCCTCGCCCTGCTCGTCGTCCTCATTGCTCTCATCTCGCAACCCCGTGTTACGAATGTGGCCCTGGACGAGATGGAAGGCAAGTTGCTCTTTGCAGACAAGTTCGACGAGAGCAACCAGGATGATGCAGCCCAGTTGGAAATCATCACCTTTGATGAAAAACTCGGCAAGCTTCGCTCCTTTTCCGTGGGCAAACAAAAAGATACCGGCCAATGGGCGATTGAACCGGAGCAATACCCTGCCGACAACCAGCAGCAACTGGTGGATGCCATGGCATCGCTGATGGGACTCAAGGTGATCGGCGTTCATAGCGAGGTTGAACAGGACAAGGAAGCCTGCCAGGTCGTGGAACCCAACATCGATGACCTCACGACCTCCTCGTCCGGGGTCGGGACCCTGGTCACGATCCGAGACAAAAACAACCGTGCGCTGGCAAGCCTGGTGATCGGCAAGAAAGTATCCGAGGACGGAAACAACCGTTATGTCCGGCTTCCCGGTGATAACAACGTGATCTATGTCGTGGATGTAGATACCACATCGCTGACCACCGATTTCAAGGACTGGATTGAAACCGACCTGCTGGATCTTGCCTCGCTGGATATCCGCTCGGTCCTGCTCAAGGACTACGCGATCATCCCTTCCTCCCAGGGACGGTTACAGTTGCAGATGAAATCGGACGTCAACCTTCACTGGGATGCAGAAGAGAGTGCATGGGGCCTTGGCAGCATGACCCAGTACAAGGAAAACGAGCCCACCGAAACCACCCTGGCCGAAAACGAGGAACTCAATAGCCAGGCACTCAATGACCTCAAGTTCGCCCTGGACGAGCTGGAAATCGACAGCGTGGAGAAAAAACCGGAAGGGCTCGGCGCCGACCTGGCCGTGGAAGCCAACCTGGCGAACAACGTCGAAGGGATCCGGTCCCTGCAACAGCTTGGATTTTTCCCAGTGCAGAATGAGGCGGGCGATGGTATCGAACTGCTCTCGGCCAACGGCGAAATGCATGTCTCCCTGCAGACCGGTATCCAGTACGTGATCCGTTTCGGCGAGATTGTCGGCGATATATCTGCTGATGCCGAGGGGATCCAGAGGTACATGGTCGTTACTGCCCGGCTGGACGAAGCGATGCTGACACCACCCGCGATTGAACCGGAAACTCCCGTCGAGCCAGAAACGACCGAGCCAACTGCCCCGCCCAGCGAGGACAAGCCTGACGACACGGACCCGAAAGCGGATGATTCCGGTGCCTGCCAGGACGAACCAGCTGAGGAAGCAACCAAGACAGAAGATGGGGAAGAAAAGCCAGCTGAAGAAAAGCCAGCTGAAGAAAAGCCAGCTGAAGAAAAACCAGCGGCAGAGGTCCCTGCCGCACCCACTGCTGAAGAAGAGGAAGCGGCCAGCCTGGAACTGGAACGGGCAATGAACGAGTACCAGGACAAGCGAAATGATGCGATCAAGCGAGTCCAGGTACTTAACGAGCGATTTGGCGACTGGTATTACCTGATCAGCGAGGAAACCTACAGCAAGCTTCACCTGGGGATCAGTGACCTGATCAAGGAGAAGGACGAGAGCGACGGGGGTCTCGGTGAATTCCGTGACCTGGAGAACAACGGCCTTGACCTGCCCCTGCCACCAGGGCTTCCCGAGGGAACCCTGCCACCACCGCCGCAGTAACTAGCCTTCCTCGCCAAGCGCGCGTAGCAGCGTGAACTCGTAGATCCCCGAATCGTGTCCATCGGTGAAACTAATCGCGTAGGCATAGTTACCGACCGGTTGCATCCCTGTAATACGTAGCGGCTGGGCCTGCTCCGGACTGATCACCGGCAACATGGCAGCTGGCGGAGGGGGTTCATTTCTTTTCTCCCGGCATGTCGCACAGGGACACGCATCTCGCAGGTCATGAAC